>JAFGMF010000031.1 GCA_016927675.1 Candidatus Cloacimonadota bacterium | reverse complement strand
AGTACAACAATCGTCATTATTCTCTGCTCCGTAAACAGGAAGAGATCAATAAAACCCTCTCACAACCGATCATGGGTATTTGGTAAACAAATTAGATCGGCTATTTTTTTTCTTGATAATTAGCAGTTGACCGGATGATATGTATCATACTTCTTTGTCTTTGGGAGGTGATATGAGAAAAATTCCGATCCTGCTGATGATTGTCTTGTTTATAACTTGTTGTGTATTAAAAGAAAATACCGTTCAAAAAAATCGCAGTGAGTTGAATAATCCTTATCTGCTGATGTCGATCTTATGGCAGCAGACATCCGGAGAATACAGGGCTTTGGCGTATCAAGGTTATAATCTTGCCCGGGAAAGACTGGATGAAGACCTGAAAATCAAACGAGTCAGAAAAAGAGCGATAATTGCTGATATTGATGAGACGGTTTTGAACAACTCATATTATAATGCAAAATTGATAATTGAAGAACTGGATTATCCTGATGATTTTTATAAGTGGATCGATCTTGCGCAGGCAACACCTGTGCCGGGAGCGCTGGGATTTCTGAAATACGCTGCTGATTGTGACTGTGAAGTTTTTTACATATCCAACCGCAGAACCAGATGTATGGATGGTACTTTGAAGAATCTTCAGAAATTTGGCTTTCCACAGGCTGACGAAGATCATGTAATGCTTAAAGAAGATATTTCCAGCAAAGAATCAAGAAGAACAGCTATTACCGAGCAATACGATGTAATATTACTGCTGGGAGACAATTTGATCGATTTTTCCGATCTCTTTCTCAACAATTCCGTAGAAGCCAGATTTTCTGCGGTAGATTCGCTTGAATCAAGATTTGGTGAGGATTTTATCATCTTTCCCAATCCCATGCATGGCTCATGGATTAAAGCACTGTTAGATTATCAGAGTTATCAATCTGAAGAGGAATTTCTTAGTAAAGTGCTTCCCCGGTTGGAAACTTTTTAGAGACAGGCTGATGATCCGGGAGAATTTACTTTTTATCAAAAAAACATTTACCTGGCGCAGATTAGGCAATGCTGTTATCACATATCTATCTTATTTTTTATCTCTGCTGCTGCGGAAACCGCTGATCTGGGGATTTCCCGATGTTGTGATGATAGAACCCACTAATATCTGTAATCTGAAATGTCCGTTGTGTCCATCCGGTAACGGAACTTTGCAGCGGTCTCGGGGTTTTATGGATCTTGAGTTGTTCAAGAAACTGATTGATCAGATCAAGAAGAAATCTACAATGGTTGTTCTCTGGAATCAGGGTGAATCATTTCTGCATCAGGATTTTCTGAAAATGATTGATTATGCATCCCGAGCCGGGCTTTTTACTCTGGTCTCAACCAATGCCAACGTTGAACTTCAACCGGAAGAATTGATCCGGGCAGGTCTTGACTCGATGATCGTATCTCTTGATGGAGCCACTCAAGAGACGTACAATAAATACAGAGTGAACGGAAAGCTCGATCTTGTCTTGCAGAATACCAGAAAACTGGTTGAGGCAAAGAAAAAAATGAATTCAAAGAAACCATTGATCAGATGGCAGTTTCTGGTTTTGAAGCACAACGAACATGAGTTGGACGAAATTAAGAAAATGGCTGTAGATTATCAGGTTGACAATCTGGAGATCAAAACTGCACAGATCTACAGAAAAGAAGATATTGATGCCTATCTCCCACGAAATCATCGCTATCGCAGATATCAGATCAAGGGAGATGATTTCCAGCTGAAAGTAGGGATACCGAACCGGTGCCGGCGGATCTGGACAACAGCCGTGATAAACTGGGATGGAGAACTGGCAATATGCTGTTTCGATAAAGATCTGCAATTCCCGATTGGAAACATCAGAGATAAAAAACTGAAAGATCTCTGGCGTGCTGAAAAATTTCAGGAAATCAGAAAAAAAATCCTTAAAGATAGAAAACAGATCGAGATCTGTCGTAATTGCGGAGAAAGTGTGAAATTACGGATTAAGAATTAATATTTTTTCTGCTTATGAATTAGTGACAGCCTGAATCTGATTCCTGATTATTTTTGCTTGTGAAAGTTAGAATGAATACTCCCGATAAAGCCGGTACAACTGAGTTTATCAGAAATACCACAAGTGAAGTGGCTACTGCCAATTCTGCTGAAATTCCAAAAACAGGCAGTGTTTTTACAGCAAAAGACTCTCTAAGACCCAATCCGGAATAGGTTATCGGAATTACATTGGCGAACTGAAGCAGAGATACAGCTTGGAGAGAAGCAAAAAAGTTGATTCTCTGAATATTGTTTAACAAAAGATAATACTGAAAAACTGTTATCATCATATACAAAATTTGCAGACCTGATACCAGGGGAATAATTTTCAAATATTTCCGATAATAGGGCTTGTATGTACTTTTTTTGATAAAAATTTTGGTAAAATATAATAAAACAGGCAACCAGGTGATAATAAAAAAAAGCATCAATTTCGGAAACAGGGAGAACTTGGGGAAGAAGAAAACTGCAGAAAAAGCAGCAAAGAGAAAATAAACCCAGGTTTGATAAAACTTTTCGATAAAGACTGCAATGGCACCGGAGATCTTATCGTTTTGCACAAAATAGATTTTTCCAAGTGTAGCATGACCGCCCGGGATCAGGAAACGAAAGGCATGGCCGATCAGATGAGATCGTAAAATCTCAGGTAGCTTTCCTCGATAAGCAGGATTGAGACGCAGATAAAGTGCCCAGTTCAAGATCTCAATGATAAGTTTAAGAACTGCTGTTAAAAAAATTATAAGCAGAACCGATCTACTGAATCGGATATAGGTTTCAAGTATTGATTCAAAATCCAGCTTTCGGCTGAGGAAATATAAAATCACCATTGATACGATGATCTTGAAAGCAGTGAAAATGTATTTCTTTGCTCTTGGACCGACATTTATGATTTTCATGACTGTAAAATCTCTTAGTCGAATTATTTTAGTCAATAAATTGCTTGGCAACGGATAATATTTCTTGACCTGGAATACATCTTAAGCTTAGCAAGAGTATAAAAGAAAGTCTGATATTAAAATTCCGGTGAAATATTTTCTGGTTTTCGGATTTCTGGTCTGTATATAGATCGGGAACGATTAACAGAATGAATTATAATCTGAGTCCGGATTAGATGTGTTATTAAAAATGATGATCATCTGGATTTGATCGAGATGCTGATCATGCATAAATCAGAAGACTTCAGATGAAGGAAAGGAGAATAGAGATTAAGCCAGTTAGTAAAATTCAAAGAAAGCATATAGATCATGGCAGAATGATATATCTTACTTTCGATGATGGTCCTGATCCCGAGGGAACCGGTTCGATCATCAATGTACTTGCGCAGAATCAGGTAAAAGCCACTTTTTTCCTGATTGGCAGAAATATCGCTAAATACCCTGAAATGCTGGAGAAGCTGATCCAAGATGATCACGCCATTGGCAATCATGGCTATTCTCATAAGAGCCTTCATTTACAGTCTTTTCAGCAAGTAAAGAAGGAGATCAGCAAAACCGACGAACTGCTCTGGGAACATGCTAAGATAAAAACCAGATTGTTTCGTCCACCTTATCTGAGGTTGGGACTTTGGGTATTCAATCCCTTTTTCAGATCAGAGAAACAGGTTATCATGGCAAGCCTGAATCCCAAGGATTTTAAATCCAACGATCCGCACACATTGTCCGATTATATCCTTAAAAAGATTAAACCGGGTGATATTGTAGTACTTCATGACCGTAGTGATATGGTCAAGAATACGATCCAGGCTCTTAAAACACTAATCCCGGAGTTATTGAACAGAGGTTATAAATTTGGAAAACTGGATCAAATTGAATTTTGATCCTGCCATTGCCATTTCAGGAACATTCCGGTAAGAGAGTAGTATATCATCAGATATGGGTAGAAGATGAGATAGATCAGATCTGTCACGATGAATTTCTTCTTGAATTTTTTCAAAACCAGAAGCCAGAAAATCAGACAGGCTGGATAGAAAATTAATAAACTGATTAATCCTTTACCAAAGATCAAAGCGAATGGAAGATAAAGGTAAAAAAGGAAGATAATGAGTGAAACGATTTTAATATAAACCGGGGAACTTCTGAATTTACCGTATCTTCTTCTCAATTGAGAACTTCTGATCTCTCTTCCCGATAGTGGCTTCGTTAGAACAGGTGATAAGTGATTAAAAGATATTTTCCAGCCGGCTTTACGAATCAGATTGAGCAAAAGTTTATCATCACCGGCTAAAGTATTCTTTATCTTTTCATATCCGTTAACTTGATCAAAAGCAGTTTTTCTGACTGCCATATTACCGCCTGAAGCCGTAAAGGGGAAAGTTGATTTGGCAGTGATAAAAGCAATGGCAGCATTAAGTATGGACGCGAAACGTCCAAGAGAATTATTTCCTTTCTCCAGATGATATCCTGCGCAGAGACCGGTTTCCGGAGTAAAAAAATTATTGTAGTCAGATAACCAGTTTATCGGGACTATGCAGTCTCCATCAGTAAAGAGCAGGATTTCCATTTGAGCATGATCGGCAGCCAGCTTCAGGGCTGCTTTTTTGCCGAGATATTCTCGACTTTTCCGCATCAGATGGTAACAGGTGCAATTGTTTTTATGGGTGCAGTAATTCTCCAGCAACCTTTGAGTATCATCTGAGGAAGCGTCGTTAACAAGAATGATTTCATATTTATCAGATGGATAGTCGATCCGATTAAGAGAATGGAACAAATCCGGCAGATTATCCTGTTCATTTCGACAGGCGATCAGAATGGAAAAAGTAAGATGAATTTCTCCCTGCTTTTTTTCCTTAGCAAGTAGAATTATCCAGAGAATTATAAAAAAGAGGGAAAAGTAAATCAGGATCGGATCCATTTTTTAATAAATTGTCTGATAACAAAAAAATATTTTTTTTGAAAGATCTAGATTTTCATTCCTGGTTAAGACGATACCTGTTTTAAAATTATGAGCGGACAATGGCACCCAGGTAAAACTGAAATTAAAATTAGTTATACTGGAAATTTCACCATCAAGCCATTCAGCATTTTCACTTGGGCGTTGATCGTAGTTGAGGCTGAAATGATTTCCCGTAGAGCCTTGCCGGATATATGATGAATTAAGGTTTAAACTGATGTCTGGACGTATTTTCAGGTTGATCTCTCCGGTGAATTGGATCAGATTGCTGCCACCGGGAAAGCCAAGTCCTACGCCATCATGGGAAAATTTGTTTTCCATCAGGTTATGAGTATATAACCATGGTCTAACTGCAGTAATTTCAATGCCGAGATAATTATCTTGTGAAGCTTTGAAATAGAAAATCTGACCAAGCTGAAGGGCGTATTTATTGCCCCACCAGTTACTGAATAATTTATTTTTTGCCAGTTCATCAAGGATCAAATTACCATAGAGAAGATAATGATCACTACATTTCAGAGTATAGCCGGCAAAGATGAGAACATTATCTCTGTCCCGGAGATTATGTTCCGTGATTCGATAAAAAGTATGGGGTAGTAAATAACTCGGATCAATACTGCGATTGGCGTAGATCACATGCTCTCCGACGAAGAAGGATAATTTATGCGAGGGTCGCCAGAGCAGTTGATGAGTAACAAGGTATTTGTCTGCATAAGTTTTAGGGAGTGCCTGTAAGCTGTCCGGAATCAATGTAGCATGAAGAAAAGAGAGTTCGAAATTTCCGAAATTGCATTCACCTGAGAAATAGCCGTAATCATTGGCATCATCATTAAGGATAATACTGCCGCCGATATTATTGCCGATAATATGTTTTCCCCGACCCAGAGTGATGTTGCTCCAATTGTTGCGATAGGTTATCATACCGGAGAGATTATCTATTCTGAGTTTTTTGCCATCATCAGATTTTTGCGTCCAACTGTCCAGTATCGGGGAATCCTTAACAGCATATGGCAGATCATGCTGGAAATATCCCGCCCACCAGCTTCCGGAAAAAAATAGTCTATTCCTGATTGAAGCTTGAAGCTGCAGACCGCGATAAGGAAAATAATAACTGGAATCGGTGAGTGAACTGGTAAATTCAATCCCGGCAAGAATGTTCAATCTAATGTAGCCTTGATGATCTTTATCAATAAAGTTATAGTTGATGAAATCTGATTTTTTCTCTACGGAAAAATAATCTCTGCAGGATTGGCTAATATTTTTCAGCGGATATAACGCAAAATGCCAGCTGCTGTCTGCAGGATCATCCTTAATTTCAAAAAGTTTTTCGGCATCTGGAAAACCAGTTAAAAAAGATATCTCTGATCTGGAGTACACTTCAGGTTTATTCCAGGTGAAATCAGCATGAGTAGATTTCTCTGCTGCAGTCAGCAGAGAAAATATCAGAAGAAAACCTATCACGAAATATTTTCTCATTCAACCCAACTTACAAAAATAATTTCTGGTATAAACACTGTTCATGAAGAACTATGTCAAGAAAAACGAATTTTTAAAGACAACTCTTGACAAAAAATGTTTTTCAAAAGGAATTTCCGGGAGCGTGTTCAGGAGGTCAAATGGATCTGAAAGAATTAAATTATTATTACAATAAATTCAAGTTCGGTGAGGATATCTTTCATAATCTGATGAAAAAGAAAGTGCACGAAATCCTGCTGGTTTCAACCTTTTACGATGCTTTTATTTTTGAACAGGATGGTCGTCTTTCAGAACAGATCTACGGAGAATACCGCCAACTTAATCTCAGCACTTCTCCAAGAGTAACAAGTGTTCCTACCGGGATACAGGCATTGGAAATGCTGAAAACAAAAAGGTATGATCTGGTAATCACCATGATGCGGATCGGGGAGATGAGTCCATTCAAATTGAGCCGGCTGATCAAGGAAGATAATCCTGATATCCCGATATTATTATTGCTGAACGTTTCCAATGATGTTATCATGATCGACAAAACCAGTGATGAGATGAAATATATAGATAACGTTTTCAGCTGGAATGGTGACAGTAAGATCTTTTTGACGATGATCAAGTATATTGAAGATATCTGGAATGTTGAAAACGATACCCGCGAGGGATTGGTGCGGGTTATTCTGCTGGTGGAAGATTCCATTCATTATTATTCGATGTTCCATCCGCTATTGTATGCTGAGATAATGAAACAGACCCAGTTACTTATCAGTGAGGAACTGGATGATATAAACAAACGGAGAAGGATGAGAGGTCGCCCAAAAGTACTTCTCTGTCACAACTTTGAAGACGCTATCGAGTTATATGAAAAGTACAAAGAGTTCATCATAGCGATTATATCTGATATCAGATATTCTTATCGGGGTAAGGAACATCCTCAGGCAGGGATCAAATTGATCCGTCATTTACAGATCCATAAAGTGGACTGCCCCATTCTGCTGCAATCGGCTGAAAGCGCCAATGAACAGCAGGCTAAAGATCTGGGAGTTCATTTTCTTCATAAAAACTCAAAAACCCTGCTGCATGATCTGCGTAAATTTGTTGTCAACAACTTGGGATTTGGGGATTTTACCTTTCGTTTAAATGATGGTACTGAAATCAACCGGGCTAATTCTTTACAGCAATTTAAACAGATTTTGAAAACCGTTCCGGATGAATCCCTGGTATTTCACAGTAGTCGTAATGATTTTTCTGCCTGGCTTACTGCGCACGGGGAATTTCTTTTTGCCAAAAGGATCAGAGATTTAAAAGTAAAGGATTTTTTGACAACGGAAGAAATGAGAAAGCATCTGATCTCGATTTTTCGGGAAGTTGAATATGAAAGGAACAGAGGGAAAATATTGCATTTCGATCCAAGTTTTCTCAGCATCGAAGAGGGCATTATCAGGTTGTCGGAAGGGTCTCTCGGTGGAAAGGGAAGAGGTATTGCTTTTTTAAATTCTCTATTTGTAACAATGGAATTCGAAAAAAGATTTCTCGATGTCAGTATTAAAATTCCCAAAACATTTATTATCGGTACCAGTGAATTTGATCAGTTTATCGAGAAAAACAAAGTTGGTAACTGGATAACTGAAAAAACTGATTTTGAGATAGAAGAATACTTTGTAAATGGTGAATTATCAGATAAATTGCTTAGTTGTCTAAGGGTTTTTATCGATAATATAGAATACCCTCTGGCCGTAAGATCTTCTGGTTTACTGGAAGATTCCCAGTCTCAACCTTTCGCCGGTATCTATCAAACATTTATGCTGCCCAATAATAATCCTGATAAAGAGACCAGGCTGATGCATCTGGCAAATTCGATCAAGCTGGTCTTTGCTTCAGTATACCTGGAGAGTGCCCGAAATTATATTGAGAGTATCAATTATAAGCTGGAAGAGGAAAAAATGGCCGTTATCATCCAGGAAATGGTGGGTAATAATTTCCAGGGATTTTTCTATCCCCATATTTCCGGAGTAGCGCAGTCATATAACTTCTACCCGACATCTGATCTGAAAAACAGCGATGGTATCGCCGCCATTGCTGTTGGTCTGGGCAAAACGGTTGTCGAAGGCGAAAGAATATTCAGATTCTGTCCCCGATATCCTAAAAAACAATTGATCTCTGATGAAGAACTGCTTGGAGAAACACAAAAGGAATTTTATGCAATTGATCTGAATTATTGTGACTTTAAGTTGCTTGATAACCTTGAGTGTACATTGAAAAAAATAAAGATCAGAGAAGCCGATAATCATGGTAGCCTCAATCATCTTATCGCTACCTGGGATTATGAAAACAACCGGGTCATTGATGATCCGAAATTCAAAGGACCTCGAATAGTGAGTTTTCCGGAAATCCTGAAATATAATTATTTCCCACTGCCCAAAATTCTGCAGGAGATTCTTGAGATCGGTGAGAAAGCTATGGGAGTTCCTGTAGAGATCGAGTTTGCTGTAATTCTTAATAATAAGATGAAACCTCAAAGCAAACCCACTTTTTATGTTTTACAGATCCGCCCCTTAACGATCAACACAGATGAAATTTATATAGATTCAGAAGATATCGAAATGGATAAATTATTCCTTTATACGACTAATGGAATGGGAAATGGGGTGATCTCAAATATCCAAGATATCATCTATCTTGATCCGGAGAAATTTGATAATACTAAAACTTTGGAGATGCAGCAGGAAATCGCCAGTTTGAATAATCTGATGAAAAATGAAGGGAGAAATTATATTCTGATAGGTCCGGGGCGCTGGGGCTCTCGTGATAGATTTCTGGGCGTACCGGTAAAATGGCATGAAATCTATAAAGCTAAAATAATAGTGGAAGCAGGGTTCAAGGGTTTTGTCGTAGATGCTTCACAAGGAACGCATTTCTTTCATAATCTGGTTTCCATGAATGTTGGATATTTCACGGTTCCTTACGGCTCACAAACGGATTTTATCGATTGGGAATGGTTAGCTGAGCAACATCAGGAAAATACGACAAAACATCTTGTTCATATCAGGATGGATCATCCGGTAGTTATTAAAATGGATGGTCGTAAAGGGATATCCTTCATTTACAAATAAGAGAAAATCGGATAAATAAAATGAATTATGAAGACCTGAAGTATTATTATCGCAAATTTAAATTCGGAGATGACAACTTTCATAATCTGATGAAGCAGAGAGTAAAAAACATTCTGCTGATCTCGAGTATCTTTGATGCTTATGTGCTGGAAAGTGACGGAAGACTGTCTGAACAACTCCACGGAGAATACAGGCAACTCGATCTGAGTACATCACCTCGGATCATTACCGTAACTTTCAGTGATGATATTCTTAACATCCTTGATAGAGAAGAAATTGATCTGGTCATAATCATGATGAGAATCGGGAATATTACTCCCTTTGAGTTGAGTAGTCAGATCAGAAAAAAATATCCGGATCTGCCGCTTTTGCTGCTTCTGAACAAAGCATCTTATGTGGATATCGTATCCAGTAATCCTGAGCTGCTCAAGGGTTTCAACGGAGTTTTTCTCTGGCGTGGTGACGCCAAATTGTTCATTGCCATGATCAAGTTGATCGAAGATAAGATGAATCTCGATTATGACACTAAATTTGGGCATATCAGAGTAGTCCTGCTGATCGAAAGTGCAATAAATTATTATTCTCTGTTCCTTCCGATTTTTTATGCAGAGAGTATGAAATTAACCCAGGAACTGATCGAATCAGAGCTGCATGATTCCAATAAAAGACTGAGAATGAGAGCCAGGCCGAAAGTTCTACTTGCCCATGATTATGAGGATGCCATCTCTATTTACCAAAAATACAAGGATTATATAATCTGTATAATCACCAATGTTAATCTGAAAGTAAATGATCAGTTTGAACAGACAGGTGGAATAAAATTAATCAGGGAAATCCGGGAAAGTGATCCGGATCTTCCCGTGATGATGCAATCCGCCGATCCCCTGAACAGAATTGAAGCGAGTAAATTAAACGCTGAATTTGTGGATAAAGATTCACAGAACCTGCTCAATGAAATCAGAAATTTTATTGTTAATAATCTTGGTTTTGGTGATTTTGTTTTTCGTAATGAACAGGGAGAAGAAATCGATCGAGCCAGGTCGATGTATCATTTTGAGAAAAAAATAGCAGTTATTCCGGAAGAATCACTGATGTATCACGCAAACCGAAATCATTTTTCTGCCTGGCTGATGGCTCATGGAGAGGTTAATATAGCCAAACAGATCCGATATGTTGTTGCTTCAGATTTTCTTAATGTTGATGATATCCGGAAATTTCTGATAAATACGATCCACCAGGTAAGAAAACAGCAGAATCGTGGTAAAGTCGTTAAATTTGACCCTTCTCTTTTTTCCGAGGAAGATAAGATCATCCAGTTGGCAGATGGTTCACTGGGCGGTAAAGGGAGAGGTTTATCATTTTTAAATGCTCTGCTGGTGACTATGGGGTTGGATAAGGAGTTTCCCGATGTTGAAATTCGGTTGCCTAAAACAGCTATCATCGGGACTAATGAATTTGACAAATTTCTGGATTTCAACAGAATAAATACAGATAAGATCATTAAGAAAAGTGACCTTGAGATCAGTGAGATATTCCTGAAAGGTGAATTATCAGAAGAGTTGAATAATCGTTTAAGGTTGATGCTTGAGCAGATAAAAGTACCTCTGGCAATTCGATCTTCAGGGCTTCTGGAGGATTCTCAATCACAACCTTTTGCCGGGATTTACAAAACATTTATGTTGCCCAATGACAATCCTGATCCGGAACTGCGCCTGGCTCATCTGCAGAGTGCTGTTAAAATGATTTTTGCAACTCCTTTTCAGGAGAATCCACGCAAATATATTGAAGGAATCAATTATAAAATTGAAGAAGAAAAAATGGCTGTAGTCATTCAGGAAATAGGTGGTAATGAGTATGAACCTGACCTTTTCTTTCCTCTCTTCTCCGGAGCAGCGCAATCTTATAATTTCTATCCGAAATCCGGAATGGAGCATAGTGACGGGATAGCTGCCGTGGCAGTGGGATTGGGGAAATCGGTTGTCGACGGTGAAAGAGCTTATCGCTACTGTCCCAAACATCCGAGGATAGACCTGCTGGAGCCAGACGGCATCGTAGAGAACAGTCAACGCCATTTCTATGCATTAGACCTGAAAGAACAGAATTTCAATTTGCTCGACGGAGAAACATCTACCCTTAAAAAAGTCCGGATACTCGAAAAACATCTTCAGGAGCTTTTTCTGGAAACCAGTTCGGTTTGGGATCATGAGAATTTCAGTTTCCAGGATGGGAAATATGTCCGTGGACCACGAGTAATCACTTTTCGAAATGTAATTCATTATAATCATTTTCCTCTCACTAGTATCCTGCTTCGATTGCTTGATATCGGTGAGGTTGGTCTGGGTGTTCCAGTAGAGATAGAATTTGCGGTTGATCTTGCTCAGTCTGATGTAACACAAACCAAACCAAGATTTTATATATTGCAGATCAGACCACTGTCAGTAACCCGTGAAGACACCGTAGTGGCAATCGATAAATTAACTCCGGAAGATTTAGTGCTTTACTCGGAAAAAGCGATGGGAAATGGAATATTAAAGGGAATTCGGGATATAGTTTATGTAGATCCGGATAAATTTGATAATACAAAAACATTGGAGATGGTTTCGGAGATTGATTTCATCAATGAAAAAATGAAGCAGGAGAACTGTCAGTATATCCTGATAGGTCCTGGCCGTTGGGGCTCGAGTGACCGTTTTCTGGGAATTCCGGTAAACTGGGCACAGATCAACAAAGCAAAGATCATTGTTGAAACAAGCATGGAAGATTATGTGATCGAAGCATCTCAGGGCAGCCATTTCTTTCATAACCTGGTTGCAATGAACATCGGATATTTTACAGTTCATCATAATATCAAAAAAAATTATCTTAACTGGGAATGGTTAAAATCTCAACAGGCAGAAACAACAACAGAGCATGTAGTACATATCAGAATGCCGGAAGCAGTGCTTGTGAAAATTGACGGTAAGTCCGGGAAGGCAGTGATACTCAAGGAAAATAAAAGCAGCACTGGTTGAAACAAAGATGAGAAAGAGAGAAGTTCTTGACATTATCAAACAAGATTAAATTTTTCGGCTTGTAAAATCCAAATAAATGAGGAAGGTAATTATGGCGTTAAACCAATTTTTGGCAGAAATCCAAGCAAAAAATCCTGCTCAACCTGAATTCATGCAGGCAGTAAAAGAAGTTGTGGAATCAATCTGGCCGGTATACGAATCGAATCCCCGATATCGTGAAGCGAAAATTCTTGAGAGAATAATCGAACCAGAACGAGTAATTATGTTTCGGGTTCCCTGGGTGCGAGATAACGGAGAAGTACAGGTAAACCGTGGATACAGAGTCGAGTTCAATAGTGCCATCGGTCCTTATAAAGGCGGTTTACGATTTCACCCGAGTGTGAATTTAAGCATCCTTAAATTTCTCGGTTTTGAACAGATATTCAAGAACAGTCTAACTACTTTACCAATGGGTGGCGGAAAAGGTGGTTCAGATTTTGATCCCAAAGGTAAATCTGATAACGAAGTGATGCGTTTCTGCCAGTCCTTTATGGCTGAATTGTTCCGCCATATCGGCCCGGATACGGACGTTCCGGCAGGCGATATTGGTGTCGGTGGTCGCGAAATCGGATATTTATTCGGGATGTATAAAAAACTTCGCAATGAATTTACCGGTGTTTTAACAGGAAAAAAACTCAACTGGGGTGGAAGTCTGATAAGACCGGAAGCCACTGGTTATGGCGCTGTTTATTTTGCCGAAGAAATGATGAAAACCCGCAGTCTGTCTTTTGACGGTAAAACCGTTGCCATATCGGGATCAGGAAATGTTGCCCAATATGCTACCCAGAAAGTTACTCAACTGGGTGGTAAAGTCGTAACGCTTTCCGATTCGAGTGGTACCATATACGATCCTTCCGGGATAGACTCAGATAAACTGGAATTCATTCTGGATCTTAAAAATGTTAAACGAGGCAGAATTAAAGAATATGCAGATGAATTCGGAGTAGAATACTTTGAGGGGAAACGTCCGTGGACTGTTAAATGTGATGTTGCTCTTCCCTGTGCGACTCAGAACGAGCTCAATGAAGCTGAAGCTAAAGAACTTATCAAAAATGGATGTATCTGTGTATCCGAAGGTGCGAATATGCCTTCTACACCTGATGCGGTTGAGGTTTTCCTGGCCAATAAGATCCTCTTCGGTCCTGGTAAAGCTGCCAATGCCGGTGGTGTGGCAACTTCAGGTCTGGAGATGTCTCAAAACAGTCTGAGATTAAGCTGGAGTCGGGAAGAAGTTGATGAAAGACTGCATAACATCATGATTGCAATTCATGAACAATGTGTTCAGAATGGTAAAGATAATGATTTCGTCAATTATGTAAAAGGAGCCAATATTGCAGGTTTCCTTAAAGTTGCTGATTCCATGCTCGATCATGGAGTAGTATAATAAATTTCTCAGCTTTTGATAGTGAAAAATGCCCTTATTTCAAGAGGGCATTTTTTTTATTCTAAACTTAACGAGGATAATGATTTATAATGTGTAATTAAGAATTAGTTAACTTTCCTTGACAATATTTTTGGCAACTTATTTTAGGCATAAATTAATTAAGACTGGAGGCGATCATGAAAATGCATGATTTTCTTGAAGGTGTAGCTGCTAAAAATCCGGCACAGCCCGAATTTCTACAGGCAGTTAAAGAAGTAGTGGAATCAGTCTGGGAAATTTATGATTCCAATCCCAGATTTAAACAGGCAAAAATTCTGGACAGAATTGTCGAGCCCGAACGGGTGATTATGTTCCGCGTTCCCTGGGTCGATGATCGTGGTGAAGTTCACGTTAATCGTGGATATCGGATTGAATTCAACAGCGCGATCGGTCCCTATAAAGGCGGACTCAGATTTCACCCGAGTGTTAATCTGAGTATTCTGAAATTTCTCGGATTTGAGCAGATCTTCAAGAACAGTCTTACAACTCTGCCAATGGGTGGCGGTAAAGGTGGATCGGATTTTAACGCCAAAGGCAGATCCGACTATGAGATAATGCGTTTCTGTCAGTCCTTCATGTCTGAATTGTTTCGTCATATCGGCCCTAATACAGACGTACCGGCTGGTGACATCGGAGTAGGTGGTCGCGAGATAGGTTATCTTTTTGGTATGTATAAGAAACTGGTTAATGAATTTACCGGTGTACTTACCGGAAAAGGTCTCAATTGGGGTGGAAGTTTGATCCGACCTGAAGCAACTGGATTTGGTGCTGTATATTTTGCCAATTCGATGCTGGGTACAAAAGGTGAAGGCTTTGAGAACAAGACTGTGCTTGTCTCAGGTTTTGGTAATGTTGCCTGGGGCGCAGTTCAAAAGATCAATGAACTTGGCGGAAAAGTTGTTACACTTTCTGGTCCTGATGGTTATATCTACGATAAAGAAGGTATAACAGGCGATAAAGTAGAGTTTATGCTGGAGATGCGAGCATCCAACCGGGATACGGTAAAAGACTATGCAGATGAATTTGGAGTTGATTTTGTAGCCGGTAAGCGACCCTGGGAAGTTAAATGTGACGTTGCCATTCCATGTGCAACCCAGAACGAACTTCTTCGAGAAGATGCCGAAATGCTTGTCAAAAACGGTTGTATCTGTGTTGCCGAAGGAGCAAATATGCCCTGTACTCCGGAAGCAGTGGAAGTATTGCAGGAGAGTAAAATACTTTTTGCTCCCGGTAAAGCTGCTAATGCAGGCGGTGTGGCAACTTCAGGTCTGGAAATGTCCCAAAACAGTCTGCGCTTTAACTGGTCACGGGATGAAGTCGATCAAAAATTGAAAGTGATCATGAAAAATATCCATGATCAATGTGAATTGTACGGCAGCAAAGATGGTTACACCGATTATGTTAAAGGCGCTAATATTGCTGGATTCATGAAAGTCGCAAATGCCATGCTCGATCATGGTATTGTCTGATTCGAATCCGAAAAAATTAAGAAGGCTGCTGAAATGCAGCCTTTTTTATTAAAAAAACCTTTACGTGAAAAGCGGAGTTTTGATTAATAACTCAAATTAATACAGGAATGAACATGGAAAACCAGATAGCTGAATCTGCAGAGATCGGGCAGGGTACAACCTTAGGTAAGCTCAATATTATCGGAGATAATGTTAAGATCGGTAAAAATTGTCAAATCGGCAACAATGTTATCATCCATGCCGGCACTATGATTGCCGACGATGTCAGAATCGATGATAGAACCATTGTCGGTAAATTACCCATGCGCTCCCCTCGCAGTATCTTCAAGGAAGAGATTAACTTGAAACCTGCAGAAATCGGAAATAGATGTCAGATCGGTTCAGCCGTTATAATCTATGCCGGTTGTCAGATCGGCGAATATAATCTGATCGCTGATATGGCAACTGTACGGGAAAATGTTGAGATAGGAGATTATAATATCATCGGCAGAGGTGCTGCCATAGAAAATTATGTTAAAATCGGCGATCGGAATAAATTAGAGACCAACTGTTATCTCACCGCCTATTCCCGGGTAGAAGATTATTGCTTTATTGCTCCTTGTGTTGCCACGAGTAATGATAATTACATGGGACGTGATCCGGAAAGGTTCAAACACTTTCGTGGAGTTACCGTTAAGACGGGGGGCAGGATCGGAGTTAATTCTACAGTTTTACCCGGAAAAGTGATCGAAGAAGACGGAATGGCTGGTGGAGGAAGTGTGATCACCACAGATATTCCGTCGGGTGAAATCTGGCTGGGAAATCCCGCTCGATCCAGGGGTAAGGTGCCAGAAAAACAACTGCTGGATAATAACCTGGATAAATAATGAAAGCTCTAGTGATAATACCTACTTTCAATGAAGCTGAAAATGTGGCACAGATCATTGCTGAAGTGCTCAAACAGGATAAAATAATCGATGTCCTGATCGTCGATGATAATTCGCCAGATGGAACTGCTGATATTGTTAGTGAAAAGTTAAAGAAAGATAAAAGGATTCATTTGCTGAAGAGATCCGGGAAACTTGGTTTGGGTTCTGCTTATGTAGCCGGATTCCGTTATGCCCTGGAACATGGCTTTGATCTGATCTTTGAAATGGATGCTGATTTTTCTCACGATCCTCAAATGATCCCGATAATGCTCAAAGAAATCGAGAATAATGATCTGATCATCGGCTCAAGATACATCAAAGGAATGAATGTTGTAAACTGGCCATTGAAACGACTGCTCTTAAGCTATATGGCGTCTAAATACGTTCAATTCATAACCGGTATACCGGTAAAAGATCCTACCGGTGGATTCAAATGTTTCCGAAAAGAAGTGCTAGAGAGTATTGATCTTGATGAAATCATCTCGGATGGCTATTCCTTCCAGATCGAAATGAATTATCGTGCCTGGGTCAGAGGTTTCAGGATCAAAGAAATACCCATTGTCTTTACAGACCGGCGCAGCGGTCAATCAAAGATGTCCAAGAAAATTGTCAGGGAAGCAATTTTCGTCGTTTGGAGATTACGTTTCCTGCATTTAAAAGGTAAAATTTGACTATTCCTGAGCTGACAATCGAAAAAGTCGTCTATCAGGGTTATGGTCTGGGATTTTACAATTCAAAACCAGTCTTTGTTCTTAATGCTTTACCAGGTGATGATCTGGAGATTGAAGTAACATCGGAACGAAAAGGTGCATTCTTCGGCAGAATTAATAAGATAATCAGATCTTCACCCCTTCGCATAGAAACAGCCTGTCCGGTGTTTGGAATTTGCGGCGGCTGCGACTGGCTTAATGTATCTTATCAGGATCAATTGACACTGAAAAATGGGATT
>JAFGMF010000204.1 GCA_016927675.1 Candidatus Cloacimonadota bacterium | reverse complement strand
TCTTCCAGGGTGTGATGAAAATCAAGATGATCCTGAGTAAGATTGGTGAATACGGCAATTTTAAATTCCAGCCCGTGGATTCTGTCAAGGTAGATGGAATGAGAAGATACTTCCATCAGAACATATTCGATCCCGGCATCAGCCATTCTGGCAAAGATCTTATGCAGATCAATAATATCAGGGGTTGTTCGTTCTGTAGGAAAATTTACCCCGTTGATGGAATATCCGAGAGTGCCGATCGTTCCTGTTTTTACACCAAGTTTCCGAAAAAGTTGTTCCCCGATTTGACAGATAGATGTTTTTCCGTTTGTCCCGGTTATCCCGATCAGTTTCAATCTGGCTGCAGGATTGCCCAGATGAAGTGAGATCAATACGGCTGCTGCTTTTCGGGATGATTTAACCAGAATCTGGATCGCATCAATATCCTGATACTGTTCAACGATCAGAATTGATGCCCCGCTGGCTACAACACTCGCAGCAAAATCATGACCATCATATTCGTATCCTCTGATACAGACAAAGAGACTGTTCTGCCCGACTTTTCGGGAATCCGTCTGGATATCTTTGCAGATAAGATCAACATCTGCTGAAGTCATGCTGATGAAGTTATCATCTTTTTCCAGACAGCTTCTGATTTGAACCAGAGTGATCATCTTGCTTTTACCGCACATATTTCACCGAAATCTGTTTTATCACCCGGGTTTATCGATTGGTAACTGATGATGCCGTTTCCTGAAATCTGTAATCTGATATTATGCCGAATTGTTTCTGCAAGAGCCTGTTTGACGGTAAGACCAATCAGGTTCGGCATCCGAAAATCAGAATCTGTCTGCGGCGGCGGTTGCTTTTCACTGTCGAGAATCACTACAACGGTTTCTTTTCTATCGAAAATAACTCCCGGTTGAGGGTATTGGTTTATAACCGAACCTTCAGGGTCATTTTCCTGTAAAGAATAGCTGATCTTTTTCCGCTGCAGAATGCTGATCAGATCTTTTTTGGTTTTACCGATCAGGTCGGGCATTTTGATAAAATCGCCTTCTTTTTCTTTCATTTCCACGAGCATGTCACAATTGGGTTGATTGATGATCCGGGTAACGATCTGGCGAAAAGTAGGAACTGCGGAAGTGGATGCGTAGTGAAACTCATAAGAAGGCTCATCGAAGATTACCACAATCACGTAGCTGGGATTTTCCACAGGGAAGAATCCCGCAAAAATGGAAGTAAATTTATCCTTGGAATAAGAATTTTCTCCACCGATTATCTTCTCGGCAGTCCCGGTTTTTCCAGCAATATCAACATACTCCATTTTAGTGGCAACCGCACTGCCATAATCGACAACGCTTTTTAAAAATACTTTTAAAGTATCCAGAGATACTTTATCAGAGATCTTTCTTAATAGAACCGGGTTAGAATTCTGTAATACTTTACCATTATCTTTTTGGATCTCTTTGATAATATTTGGTTGGAATACCTGACCACCATTGGCAAGAACACAATAGGAATTGGCAAGCTGAAGAGCAGTAACAGCAATTTCCTGACCGAAGGAAATCGAATGAAGAGAAAAACCCTGCCAGTCATTCAGATTACGAAGTATTCCGGTAGCTTCACCTGCCAGTCTGGAACCTGTCTTGTGACCGAATCCCAATTCGATCATGCGTTCATATAGAGTTCTGCTGCCGACTTCTTCAACTATCTTGCTTATTCCCACATTACTGGAATAAGCTATGATATCGCGGAAACTTAAGTACCGAAATTCGTGGGCATCCTTGATCAGTCTTGATTCTCTGCCGTATTCCAGTCGATAATCACGACAGTCAATTTTATCATCTGCTTTATATATTTCCTGTTCAAGTGCGAGTAGGGCGGTAAAGGGTTTCAATGTTGAACCCGGTTCGAACATGAAAGTAGCCGGAAGGTTTCCCATTGCCCGTAATTCTGAAGCCTGCAGATTGGAATAACCTTTGCTTAATCCGCTCATCGCCAGAATTTCACCGGTATGCGGATCCATGATAACACCAATGGCTTTTTTGGCCGAGTAATCCCGCAACCCTGACGCCAGACTCTGTTCAAGGATCGCCTGCAGATTTGCATCCAGAGTAAGATAGAGTGAATTTCCATTTTCTGCCGGTTTTTCCTTTAAGAATAATAACGGAATTCTTTCATTTTTTGCATCATAGATCGTTTCCTGCCAGCCGTAAGTTCCGCAAAGTTCACTGTCAAAAGTGGCTTCAAGACCACAAACACCATGGATTTCGAAGATCGAATTGTTACCCGGGAGATTATTGCTGGTCTCTTTGGTCATTCCCAGAAGACTGGCAGCCAGTCGGTCGTGAGGGTAGTAACGGCGGATCTTGCTGAAATTGATGATGATCCCCGGAAGATTTCTGTTTTTAATCTCAATTTTTATCTCTGCTAATTCTGCTTCCGTGATATTATCAGTTATGAAAATGCTGGCTGGCAGGTGCTGGTTGTTAAGACGTTTCAAAACATATTTCTTTTCAAGATCACTGCTGTTGGCAATAACTTCTGCGATGTCAGTGTAAATCTCAGTCACCTTTTTTTCCCGGCTTCGCAGGCAGTATTGTGCTATTGCGTTACGATCTACGTCGAGTTGGAATAATTTCTGACTGCTGATCAGCAATTCACCATTCCGATCGAGAATATTACCTCTTTGCGGGATAATAATGTTTTTGGCAGGATTCTGTCGCAAAGAAATGATTTCTTTCAAATTGAAAGGATCAAGCAGTTGCACTGTAAACAGATAACAAATCCAGACAAAGACGATAACCCCGTTAAAGAATAGGAAAATATTAAATCGCCTCTGCATCAGTTAACTCCATTTATTTACGGGTAATTGCCTCTGCTGCCGGTACGAAATAGTCGATCAGACAGAATGTCTTCTTTCGGTGATCAATCAGAATATTATGAACATGGGAATTATCTTTCGGGAAGAACATGTCCAGTTCTTCCACAGCTAATTTCTGGATGCGGGTTCGCGAGGAAAGCCTGTTATTATCGGTTAATAATTTTGTGTTTATCGCTTTCAAAGCATTATATTCCTCGATCAACTGAGTGTGCTCCCGAGCGTAGTGGATCAATTTATGTTTATTATAGTAATGGGAAAATATACCAATGATCAGAATAACGGTTATGATCAGGAGTTTTCGGCTCATTTCTCCTCCTTTTTCTCAGCAATTCTCAATTTTGCACTTCTGGCTCGCGGATTGGCTGCCACTTCACTTTCGTCTGCAGTAACAGGTTTTCTGGTGATGATCTTCAATCTTGAGACTTT
>JAFGMF010000030.1 GCA_016927675.1 Candidatus Cloacimonadota bacterium | reverse complement strand
GCGCTTCCTTCTCCCTGGTCGATAATCGCCTGATATAGGGACGACTCAATTTCTCCCTCACAGATCTGAATAATTTTTTTAAAGGAAACTGTATCAATCTTAGTATAGAATTGATCAAGTGTATCCCTTATGACGCTGTAAATATGCTGTTGATCGGGTTTATAGATCAATTCATGGATGATCCCCAAGGTATCTATTTTAACCGTAAAACTATCTCCCGGATGTGACCTGCGAAGGTTATATATCTTGTCAAGGATGTTTACTGCCTGGTATACTTTTCCATTCTCGATGTCTCGATCGATAAGTGCATTGGCAAGGGTTTCTCCTTTCTGGAGAGAACCGGATTTATAGATAAAAGGATCAATTTCAGGAATTGATTTTTCTGTCTGCTTCCGACAGGAAATGTTTAGTATAAGAATAACACTGAGAAAAATAATTATATAATGTTTCACGAGATTAAAATCCCACCATCCGTCATCCGTAAAAGCCTAAGCAAGCATGCTGGAGACAGATCGAAGCGTCTATAGCGCGATATAATTTTAATCCATCCATTATATTAAAACAAGGCAATTTCATAGCATTTCTCAATTTATTATTTTGGGCTTTTTCTCTGATTCGGTGAAAATTGTCAATTTTATTTGCCCGGTTCTTTTCCACAAACTGCTGAACAAAGCAAAAAACTTGACCTGTGATCTAATTGTGGGGAATTGGTAATCTTAAATATCAGAGATAATTAGAGAAGGTTTAATGGTAAATATAATAGGCGCAATTATAGCTCTTGGTATACTGATCACAGTGCATGAGTTTGGTCATTTTCTGGCAGCCAGATTTTTCCGGGTCGAAGTAGAGAAATTTTCCCTCGGATTCGGTCCGAAGCTGATCTCTTTTCGCAGCAGGGAAACAGAATTCCGGATATCTCTGATCCCCCTCGGTGGTTACATTAAAATGGCGGGGGAAGATCCGTCTGATAGTAAGACTGACAGTGCGGGATCGATCAGAAAAAAAACCTGGTGGCAGAGAGCGTTGATCACTTTTTCCGGACCACTGGCAAATCTGTTGCTGGGATTACTGCTTTTTATCATGACATTTCTGATCGGCAGAAATTATCAAGATCTTTCTCCGATTATCGGCAAAGTTGTAACAAATGAATATCAAATATTCCAACCCGGAGATGAGATAATCATCTGCAACGGAGAGGAAATTGAGAGTTGGAGTCAATTATACAAATACACTAACTCTGATGAACTGAACATGATCAGGGTGCAACGTGATTCCGAAGTTATTGATCTGGAGCTGGAAATAGATCCGGATTTCTGGTACACTGATGTACTGCCCTTTGCACCGGCGATCGTAGGAGAAGTTTCACCAGGATTACCCGCTTACCGGGCAGGATTGCAGGAAGGAGATCGGATTATAGCCGTGGACAGTGTACTGGTGTCCGACTGGTATGAAATGCGTGAACTGATCACGGGTGATAAAACCGGGCAGGTAAATCTCAGGATCAAGCGTGGTGAACAGGTTTTTGAGAAGAAAATAACTCTCGAAGAAAATGTGATTGACAATAACATGATCATTGGAATAACTCAGCAGTTACCTGTGACAATGAATGAACGTTTTGGCCTGATCCGGAGTATTGAATACGGAGTTATCTCAACTGCTTCATTTATAATTCTAAATTATACTGTTCTGTACAAAATGATATCCCGTCCGTCAACTCTGAAAAACAGCATCGGCGGTCCCGTGATGATCTATACGATGTCTCAACAGAGTGCTCAAAAGGGATGGGGAACAATTATATCATTTATAGCGGCAATCAGTTTAATCCTGATGATCATGAACCTGTTACCGATTCCGGTTCTTGATGGGGGGCACATTTTTTTCTGTATTCTCGAAGGAATATTCCGCAAACCACTGTCTCAGAAAGTTCAGATTGTTATGCAGAATATCGGCCTCATTATCCTGCTCAGTCTTATGGTAATTGCCTTTCTAAACGATTTCACCAGGATATTCAATCGTAATTCGGCGATAATGGAACAGAAAATAGAAGCCGGTAACAGATAACTGCGAGGGTAACAATATATTCGAATTCAAGATAGAAAAAAAATCTGGTAAAGCCAGAGCGGGAGTTCTGAAAACACCTCGGGGAGAGATCTTAACTCCTGTATTTATGCCGGTTGGAACCAGAGCAACGGTAAAGACCTTATCTCCGCTGGATCTGGAAAAAGTCGGTGCTCAGATCATCCTCGGCAATACCTATCATCTCTATTTACGCCCTGGAGATGATTTGATCAGTAAGGCTGGCGGACTGCATAATTTTATGAGCTGGAAGCGACCGATCCTTACCGACAGTGGCGGTTTTCAGGTCATGAGTCTTCGGGGATTAAGAAAAATTACTCCGGAAGGAGTAAGATTTCAATCACATATTGATGGCAGTTATCACTTTTTTACACCGGAAAAAGTTATGGAAATTCAGAATAAGATCGGAGCAGATATTATCATGTCTTTCGATGAATGTCCACCCTTTCCGGCTACCAGAAAATATGTGGAAGATTCTTTACAATTGACTCTGGACTGGGCAGCGAGGGGGAAAAAAGCGCATAAATATCCGGAGGAGCAGGCTTTATTTGGAATAGTACAGGGCGGGATCTATCCTGATTTACGGTGTAAGAGTGCCGAAAAGCTGATGGAAATGGATTTTCCGGGTTACGCAATCGGTGGTCTGGCTGTCGGAGAAGATAAGCAGGACTTGCTCAAGATCACTGAACTGCTTCACGGTCTGCTTCCTGAAGATAAACCCCGCTATCTTATGGGAGTAGGAACACCGTCTGACCTGCTTGATAATATTGATAATGGGATCGATATGTTTGATTGTGTTATGCCCACCAGGAATGCCAGAAAAGGGACTCTTTTTACTGCCAAGGGAAAGTTGATTATCAAGGCAGCCAGATACAGAGAAGATTTTCGCCCGGTTGACAATGATTGTTCCTGTTATACCTGCAGGAATTTCAGCAGAGCTTACCTGAGGCATCTGTTCAGTGTGGATGAGCTTCTGGGGATGCAACTGGCTTCCATCCACAGTCTGCATTTTTATCTCGATCTGATGAAAAGATCGCGTGAAGCTATTCTGGCTGATCAATATGAAGAATTTAAACACAAGAATCTTCCGGGGCTAGATGAGATTTTAGATGATTAAGAGAAAACATCTTCTTATCATGCTGATGATTATGGCGATTATTCCTATTTCTGATCTGAGTAGTATGGAATTGGAAAAAAAACCTATGAAAGCCGCAGCTTTATCTTTTTTCCTTCCCGCAGGAGGACAGTTCTATAATGAGTCTTATCTAAAGGCAGGTTTTGTGCTTGCTCTGGAAGGGGGATTGATCGGATTGACCCTGTATAACCATTATCAGACAGAGAAGCATTACGATAAATATCTGGAAACAGGTCTGGATATGGAGTATGAAAAATATCTTGATTATTATTATAAGCGACAGAATGATCTCTGGTGGACAGGGATAGTGATTTTTCTTTCAACAATAGATGCTTACGTAGATGCTCATCTCTACAATTTTGAAGCTAACAGAGATAAGCTCAGACTTAAGTTTGAAAACAGTTACCTGCTTTTAAGCTGGTCATTTGAATAATTAAAAATTTTGGATAAGATGATGAAAAAAGGTTATGTAATAGCAATCGATGGCCCGGCTGCTTCGGGTAAGAGTACCACAGCCCGGATGCTTGCCCGTAAACTGAAATATATCTACATAGATACGGGAGCAATGTACAGAGCATGTGCCCTGTGTGCTCTCCAGCGAAAGATCGATCTTGAAGATGAAAACAGTCTTGAAAAAATGCTGCAGGATATTAAAATAGAAATAAAATATGCTGAGCAGGGTAACAGGATTTATCTTAATGGAGATGATGTCACCGCAAGGATCAGGGAAGCAGACATAACCCGTTTGTCATCAAGGATCGCAGTGATCGGTATTGTTCGAGAAAAAATGGTTGAATTACAGAGAAAAATGGGTGCACAAGGTGGGGTTATCATGGATGGCAGGGATATCGGGACTGTTGTTTTTCCGGACGCTGATTTCAAATTTTTCATGACTGCCGGTGTGAAAGTAAGAGCCAGAAGAAGATGGGAAGAGGCGGTTGCAAAAGGAGAGGAACTGAATATTAAGGATGTGGAAAAAGAACTGATCTGGCGGGATCAGAATGATACGAATCGTGAGCATTCTCCTTTACGCAAGGCTGATGATGCGATGGAAATCGATACAACCTCTTTATCGGTTGAAGAACAGGTGGAATGTCTGCTTAATCAAATCAGGGAAAGAGAAAATGCGTAGTATTTACAGAATTGTAATATTTCTGATCAGAGCTTACATGAGAGTTTTTTTTCATTACAGGATAATCAATAAAGATAAACTCAAAGAAGTGGAGGGTTGCATTGTTGCTGCAAATCATATTTCTGCTAATGATCCGCCTTTTATCGGATCGATACTACCTGTGGAGATAAATACACTGGCAAAGAAAGAGCTCTTCAAAATTCCACTTTTTGCACGTGTCCTGCGGTTTTTTAATGCAATACCAATTAAAAGAGGTACTATTGACCGTCAGGCTTTGCTGGAAGCAGAGAAAAAGTTGATCGCGGGTCAATCCCTGCTGATATTTCCTGAAGGAACCAGAAAATCTGTCCGGGTTAAAGCTGGTATCGGGATGATAGCAATGCATACCGGGAAGAGTATTATTCCTGTTCAGATATCCAATTCAGACAAATTCTGGGATTGTTTTTTAGGCAGGAAAAGAGTGATAATAACCATTGGAGATAAAATTGAACTTTCAGATTTCAAGGATTTAACAGACTCTAAGGATGATTATCGCAGAATAGCCGATCATGTTATGGAAAAAATAAATGAGTTAGCTTATGATAATAAGAATAGCTAAAAATTCCGGATTCTGCTTTGGCGTGAAGAGAGCAATTAAAATTGCCCTGGAAGCTGCAGAAGAAAACCACGAGATAAATACTCTGGGTCCGATAATTCATAATCCGCAAATGGTTGAAAAACTTGAAGAAAAGGGGATCAAGAGTATAGATGACATCAAACTGGTAAGGGGTAAACCGGTTATTATCAGATCACATGGGGTAGAAAAATCAATCCTGGAAAAACTGAGACAAAACGGTACCGAGATAATCAATGCCACTTGTCCCTACGTCTCAAAAACTCAGCAGTACGCTGCCAAACTAAGTAAGGATGGTTACCAGGTTATCATAATGGGCAACCAGGATCACCCTGAAGTTATTGCTTTAAAATCATATGTGGAGGGCGAAGCGATAATTGTCTCTGATGAAAAGGATTTACCGGATAAAAAATTATCCCGCGTAGGGATTATCTCTCAGACAACCAGGAACATAAAAGACCTGCAAAATCTGGTGAATGTTCTTTTACCCCGATGCAGTGAAATGCTGGTGATCAACACTATCTGCAATGCAACCATGATTCGCCAGAATTCTACTTTGAAGCTGGCAAAAGAGAGCGATGTGATGATCGTAATTGGTGGTAAAAACAGTTCAAATACGAAAATGCTTGCCAAAATAAGTGAAAATTTTGTAGAGACATTTCACATTGAGACAGCTTCTGAATTAAATGCCGACTGGTTCAGAAATAAAACCAAGATTGGAATTACAGCAGGCGCTTCCACTCCGGATTGGATCATAGTGGAAGTGTATAATAAAATATTGGAATGTAAGGGGAATATCGCAGACAAAGTAACCAGAATAGAGGATATTCCCGGGTTTAAGGAGGAAAATAATGGTTAACGATCAAAAAGAAGTCAAAGATGAAAAAATCCCTGTCGTAGAAGAAGAGATTACTTCTGAAGAGGAAGTAAAAAACACCGGGGCGCAACAGATTGAGTTAGAAAAGGAAGAACAACCTGAACCGGTTCAGGATAAAGACGAAACCGAAGAACCGGAAATTAAGGATCCTGAAATAAAACAGGAAGAACTTGCTGAAGAGGAACCGGAGGAAGAGAAAAAAACAGAAGATGTTCCCCAACCTGAGAAAAAGAAGACCGCCGGATCATCTCCCGAAGAAGACGATATGATGAGCCTGCTTGAGGAGCATTTCAGTCAGTTTGCTCCGGGAAAGATTGTTGAAGGTGTTGTAGTAAGTGTGGATGAGAAATCTGTACTGGTTGATATCGGCTTTAAATCAGAAAGTGCCATCTCTATTAGAGAATTCGCCAATGCTCAAATTCCAGAAATTGGTACCAGAATTAAAGTATACATTGATTCTGTTGAAGATGTTGCCGGTCGATTAAAGCTTTCCAAGAAAAAGGCTGATTTCTATCTGAATCTGGAAAAATTAAAAAAAATCAAAGATAATAATGAGTCTATCAAGGGGATATTACGCAGAAGAGTTAAAGGCGGAATGATTGCAGAAATCGAAAATCTGGAAGCTTTTCTTCCCGGATCGCAGATATCCACCAAACCTATCCCGAACCTTGACCAGTTCATCAGTAAAGAAAGTGAATTTAAAATACTCAAAATAGACGAAGAACGACGCAATATTATCGTATCCCGCAAGAAAGTCCTGGAAGAAGAACAGACCGTTAAACTCGAAGAATTGAAACATAAAATCCAAAAAGGTGCCGAACTCGATGGAGAAGTTAGAAATATTACTGACTACGGAGCTTTTATAGATCTTGGCGGGATAGACGGATTGCTTCATATAACTGATATGAGCTGGGGTCATATAAAACATCCATCAGATATGCTTAATATCGGGGATAAAGTGAAAGTGAAAGTTCTTGATTTCGATGAAGCAAATGAAAAGGTATCTCTTGGTTTGAAACAGCTGGTTCCTCATCCCTGGGAGAATATTGAAGCAAAATACCCGGAAGGCACTTTTGTTACGGGCAAAGTGGTCAACATCACCAATTATGGTGTATTTGTTGAATTAGAATCAGGTGTAGAAGGTTTGGTACACATATCCGAAATGTCCTGGACAAAGAAGATCAAGCATCCAAAACAATTACTTAAAATGGGTGATACGATCAAGGCTATTGTTCTGGCGACATCGAAAGAGGAAAAACGAATTTCACTCGGGATCAAGCAGATGGAACCTAATCCGTGGCTGACGATCGAGGAAAGATACCCGGTTGGTACCATTTTAAATGGAAAAGTTAAAAGCATTACTCCTTTTGGAGTATTTATCGAAATCGAAGAGGATATTGAAGGTTTGATCCATATTTCCGATATTTCCTGGACGAAACGGATCTATCATCCGAAAGAAGTTTTCAGGAAAGGCCAGGAAGTAGATGTGAAAATTCTCTCAATCGATAAAACTTTACACAGGATTGCCCTTGGAGTCAAACAACTTAGCATAGATCCCTGGGAACACCTTGATGAAAAACTGCCGATCAACACCGAAGTCAACGCCAAAATCGTTAAGATTATTTCCAAAGGCGTTTTAGTAGATGTTATCAAAGATGATCTCACCGTTGAAGGTTTTGTTCCCCTTTCTCATCTGGCGATTCCCGGTTTGAGAAAAGCTGGTATGGCATTTGATGTGAATGAGGAACTTCCCCTGAAGATCATCGAACTTGATCTGGAAAACAGAAGACTTATCCTCAGTGTAAAGGCATTCTTCTTTGCCAAGGAAGGTGATGACCTGAAAATTTTCGTTGAATCACATCTTGAAAGAATGAAAGAAAAGGAAGAAAAACGTAAAGTGATCAGAGAAAATTTATCCGAATCTGAAGATACTTTTGATGATGAAGAAAATCAGGATGAAACCACATCACCGGAAATTGATCAGGAACCCGTGACAACTGAACCAGTTAAAGAACATGAAGTTGAATCTTCGGAAGAAACTGAGCCTGAAACAAATGAAACTGTCGAAGAAACAGACGAAACTGAAGAAGAACAAGTTGAACCGGAAACCACGAAAGATGAATAATTCTCAAAAATAGAGGATAAAAGGCGTTCATAATCTGAGCGCCTTTTTTTTTGTTATGCAGGATCTGATTATTTTAATTGGTTTTATGGGCTCCGGTAAAACTTTTTTAGGTAATAAACTGGCACAACTTTTGTCCGTAGATTTTTACGATCTCGACAGAGAGATGGAAGTAAGAACCAAAATGACCATCCCGGAGTTTTTTACTCAATTCGGAGAAAAGAAATTCCGCCAGTTGGAAAGCCGGGTTTTTCTTAACTGGAAATTACCTGGTGTGATTGCAACCGGTGGAGGCCTGGTTGATCTGGAGATTAACAGAAAATTCCTGAAGTCTGATAATAAACTTGTCGTCTGGCTCGATCCGGACTGGGATGTTATCTGGAGCAGAATATCTGAAACTTCCAGACCGCTTGTTAAAAAACATTCGGATTTGGCACTGAAAGAACTCTGGATAAAAAGATGCCCGTACTACCGGGAAAGCTGCGATATCAGATACCAGGATCATGATCCGTCCCGACTCCGGGATTTGATATATAATAACCACACCGATTAAAAAATCGGACTTCCATACCAGTTGAGAAAAAACAGGACATCTTATCCCTGAAACAAGATGTCCTGATGTTTGCTTGATTATTACATCAATTCAAAAAGGATCAATGTATAATAATATTCTCATCTAAAATAGGTCTGCTTGTTAATCTCGCTGCATAACGCCAGTCGGGTTTCTTAATGCCCTGAGCTGATTTAGTGGTTTTCTGAAACTGATAATAGCGATACCATTTAATGTTATCGATTAGCTCAATGGAGGCAACGTGGAATTCATCCCACTCAAGCGCATAATAACTTCCATCAGATTCCCAACCATTCGAAGCCTGATTGAAAATGTCTTTCACTACATACATATATATTATCTCGCCCTGTTTTCCATCCAGAAGTTCTTTGGCCAGAGCGATCAATTCCGGTTTGTCAGCACCTTCCGGAGCCATAACTGTGCTGGCGGCAATTTCATCAATAAGAGCTAAACTGTTTGTAACAGCTAAGATTTCATTAAATTTTTCCTGATAAAGCGCATAGTTATTAAGAACTTCTTCAAGCTCTGGATGTTCGGAATATGTTTGTTGATACTCACCCAGTTTGGTTCCCCAGTTGTCAATCTTATCCCAACTTGATAAGATAGTGTGTTTGGCTAAAGGTTTCTTAACTTTGACTGCTTTTTTAGAATCACTTTCCAGCTTTTTTGTTTCTGTTTCAATTTCTGAATTCAGAATCCGAATATTTCCTTCACCATCTCCATAAACAGCAGTTGAAACTGATAAGAGTAAACAAATACAGATTAAAACACTAGCCATTCCTTTCATAGATTTCTCCTCTTCTTTTTTTAACGAGAGTATTTAAAAATAACAGTTGATGAAAGAAAATAATATAATAAAATTGTCAAGTTGTCTCTGAAAAGGAATTGACTTTATAACTTTTTTTTAAAGCAGAAAATTAAAGGATGAAAACTTTTTTTTAAAATATACCTTTTCCCCTGATAGTATTCGGCAATTCTGAAACCTGATAAAAATGAGCCATAGTCAAATTAACTATGGCTCATTAT
>JAFGMF010000203.1 GCA_016927675.1 Candidatus Cloacimonadota bacterium | reverse complement strand
TCATTGTCAAAATCCCATTCAAACAGATCAATTCCAATCTGTGGGAAGGAAGAGTTATGGAAGTTAACACCCAATCCGGCCGGACCTTCCAGCCTGTCTGCCGTGAACAGGGGCAGAATACCTGAGAACATCGAAGATGCTCCCTGCAGGATTACATGATTACCTGACATTGTCTGGACAAGTACCACAGCGGTGAGATCTTCCATATTCCATAAAGGATTCATGGTAACACTAGATTCATAAGTGTCGGTCTGACCTGTAGTGGTCAGATTGAAATCTTCATCAGCATAATAGACTACCGAACAGAAATAATCATCAGATATATGCCTGGTAAGTAAGAAGATGATTTTATTATTAGTTGTTGTAACATCAGCTGTAACTTCGACTTCAGCTACAATAGAAACGTCCCGGTATCCGCTGGATTCCATGGTTACACTCATGGCAAGCGGGCTAGGATTGTTCACCAGAGAATTATATGCGTTCAGATAGTATGGATACATGTTCGTTCCACCACCAACAACATCAACAGTACCACCAAACTGAGCATGCGGAATCCCGGATACTCCGTAGAGTGAACCCCTGCTGCTGTAATTAGGACTTGGTTCCTCAAAGTATGCTGAAGGACTTTGCCAGATTATTGGAATAAAATTAGGTTGATTTTCTGCCATTTCATTGAGCCCGGCCCGGGCATCAGGACAGAACCCTCAGGAAGTTGCCGTAAATACTTCCCCGACAACCATCAGCTGGGTTGCCATAACATTGGCCATGATAAACATTATAAACAAAAAGCAAGTAAGAATCCTTTTCATTATATCCTCCTTTGTTTTGAATTAAAAATCCAATGCCAGCTTGATTAGGCAAGGTTTTTTTAATTTATTTTTCATTATTTATTATTTATAGAGAAAAATAATAATTCCAATTATTTCAACAGCATCATTTTCTGAGAATAAATTCCTCTACTGGTTTTAAGCATCACCAGATAGATTCCGCTGGTTACAGAATTTCCATTTTGATCTGAGCCGTTCCAGCTGATTTCACTTCTATCGTCGATGATCACATTTTTTATCAATGTTTTCACCAGTTGTCCTTTAAGATTGTACACCTTAAGTGTAACAGGATGTTCTAGTTCAGCAGCTCTAAGATCCAATTTGATCGTAGTCTGCGGGTTAAAAGGATTGGGAAAACTGGATAGAGTTTTGTCGCTTACTGCTGGAAGCAGATGGTCGTCTGTTCCTGCCGGAGCAAAACCCAGACCTCCGAAGGCACCCATATCATTACGCAGTGTTCCCATTGCCGGCCATAAAGCGAAACCGGGGTTTTCCGGATCTTCCAGATCATTATAATTTTCATTAGGATGTCCAGCATCAACACAGGGAGAATTTTCCAGTAGATACCAGAGTGCTGTTAAACCGTCATATTCTGATCCGTTTCCATTGGAAGGTGCCTCAAAAAGAGGATCTTCATCGATGTTGCCGGGACCTTCGTAATCACCGCTGATGCAACTATAGGAAACCGTGGGCAGACTGTTGATCAGCATGAACATATTGTTATCAGAGATGATTATGTTATTGGTGAGAATCGGGAAAGAATCAAAGAGAAATATCTCATTATTAGCTGAGTTATTAGCTATTGTGTTATTCTGGACATCAGCATTCGAGCTGTTTTTCAGAGACATGGAGCCTGCAAGAAGTCCAGAATTATTAACGATGATATTGTTATGGATAAAGGGACTGGAATTGATACTCCCGATACCACCGGTTAGATTCGCACTGGTGTTATTGGCAATGAAGTTCTGCCTGATATTGACATTGCTTGATCCGGTGAGATCGATTGCTGCTCCGAGAGTTGTACTGGAATTAGCAAAAATCCTGTTAGCGATAACATCCACCGTGGAATTCTCGATCTGGATAGCCGAAAGGGTTGCATTACTCAGATCGCAGCCACTGATTTGATTGGCTTCTGTTGTATTGGAGAATTTGATGCCCAACCAGGAATCGTCTGAGCTGAAAGTGATTGATGAACGCTCATTGGCTATGGCTTGAAGCAGACCATTGACCAGAATTTGACTGCCGTTATTGATAACAAGGTTAACTCCCGGTTCGATGATCAAAGAGTTTCCCTGGTCGATGATAATATCTGAAGTTATGGTATATTCTCCGATATCAGCCGTCCAGATTCCATTTACAGAGCCTCCAACCGATGAGCCATCTCCGACATTTATCAGATCTGTTGCCGTTGTTTCAGCAGTTTCTGTCCCTACCGTAATTCTCAGAGTGACTGAATAGATTCCGGGTTGAGTGTAAAAATGGTAAGGATCTGTCTCGTTACTGTCGAAAATGCCATCGCCGTCAAAATCCCATTCAAACAGGTCAATTTCTCCCTGAGGGAAAGAAAGATTGGTAAACTGAACTCCCAAAGTGGGAGGTCCTTCAGTAAGGCTTGCATTGAAAAGGGGCAGAATCCCCGAATATACTGATCGTCCGGCCTGATGGATATAGTGATTCCCCGAAAAGGTCTGGACGAG
>JAFGMF010000202.1 GCA_016927675.1 Candidatus Cloacimonadota bacterium | reverse complement strand
TGCCTCTGGCAAGGCTGCACTTAATTATCTTAAATCTAAACAGGCAGATATTATCATTCTCGATTATCTGCTCCCGGATATCGATGGTTTATCTGTTCTTAAAATATTGAATGAGAAATATTCTCAAATTCCCGTTATCATGTTAACTGCTCATGGAAATATCAGACATGCGGTAGAATCAATGAAATCAGGGGCGTTTAATTATTTGACCAAACCTTTTGATAATAATGAGTTAATTTCAGTTATTAATAAAGCTATGGATCAGGATAAATTAACGGACGAATTTAAGAGCTTCAGAACATCAGTCTCCAGTAATCGAAAAATAAATGATATCACAACGAAGAGCAAGGCAATGCAGAAAGTTATATCCCAAATAGAACTGGTTATGCATAATGATATAACAGTGCTTTTAGAGGGTGAAACGGGAACGGGTAAAGAATGGATCGCACGATTGATCCATAAGAACAGCAAGAGAAAACATAAACCATTTATTGCGATTGATTGCGGTGCAATCCCCGAAACTCTGTTTGAAAGTGAACTTTTTGGTTACGAAAAAGGAGCATTTACCGGCGCGAGTAAAATGAAAACAGGGAAATTCGAATTGGCCGATGAAGGTATTTTATTCTTGGATGAGATTAATAACCTTCCCATGAGTATGCAGGCAAAACTTCTGCGTGTTCTGGAAGAAAGAGTTCAGGTCAGACTTGGCGGTAATAATGCAATCAAACTTGATCTGCGCATCATTGTGGCTTCAAATAAATGTATTCACAAAGATGTGAAGGCAGGAAGATTCAGGAAAGATCTCTATTATCGGCTGAATGAATTTAAAATATCTATTCCTGCTCTTGCCCAGAGAACCGAAGATATACCAGCGATTGCTAATTTCTTCCTGCAAAAGGCAAACCAGAACTATAAAAAAAATATGGAAGGTTTTACAAACGATTCCCTGAAGGCATTAATGAAGTATAAATGGCCGGGGAATATCCGGGAATTAAGAAACGTGATCAATCGCGCTGTCGTAATTGCAACAGGGAAATTTATTGGATTAAAGGATCTGATTTTTGTGGATGTTGATGAATTTAATCCTGAAAATAATGATTTCTTACTGTCTTCTGCAACTGAAAAAACAGAGATAGAACTTCTGGAAAGAGCTCTCAGTTTGGCTAAGGGTAATAAAACAAAAGCTGCTCAATTGGTAGGACTCAGTATTCGACAATTTTATCGCAAACTGCAGAAATACGGGATAAGATATTAAACTGTGACATAACCGACAGGAACATTGTCAATTCAGGCACAATTTTTTTTAAAGACCTTTAAGAACGGACAAAATTTATCGAAGTCAATTTTAATACAATTATGAGATTAATATTTACCCTCGCTATTATCGATTTTTTCCCACTGATACCGTAACTGTGAAATGCCTCTAATCACATAATTCCCGAAACGATCCTTGTGAGCTGGCAGGAGTGAGAGAAGACTTACTCGACAGCCGAGCCAACGGCCGATAGCAAAGGTTGACGGGTCATCCGTAGATTCAGCAAAAATTTAAGAACTGAGATATAAATCCTATTCCTATATGTTTTTCTCAAACATAGAAGTTTCATTTTAGGAAATTTCATTTATCAGTTCAAAATTATCTTATTGACAAAAAACAAAGAAGTTTCACTTTACACAGAAATATTATATCAGAGAAATTTCGCTGGTAGATATGAATGATAAATATAATCTGATTGGTAAATTTATTATGGAGAGAAGGTGAAAGTCCTGATCATCGAAGATGAATTAATTGTTGCTGAAGATATCAAGGCCAGTTTACTCAAGTATGGTCATGATGTTGTCGGAATAGCTGCTGGCGGTGTTGAAGCCATCAACCTGATCGAAGAGTTACGTCCGGAAATAGCATTAATGGATATCATGCTTCCCGGAGATCTGGACGGGATCGAAACAGCTCGCTATATCAATGACCGGTTTGATATTCCCGTTGTTTATTTAACAGCCTATTCTGATGAAGTTACAATGCGAAAAGCATTTGAAACAGCTCCCTATGGATTTCTCCTGAAACCATTCGAAGAAAGGCAATTATTTGCCACATTAGAAATGGCTTATTACATGCACAACGAGATTCTGTTCTAATTTATTCCCAGAAATAAATTTACTCTTCCAGAAATTCCAGCAATAAATTTAAGGTTACCTCAAAGCGATAATCACTGTCAGATCGAAGGTCAGTTATCGGAGTAATTTCAGATTCCAGTATTTTTCTCAACTCATCAGATTTTAAATCTTCTGTATATTTTCCTGTTATCAGTTCCTCTAATTTCCTTAATCTACGGGGAAACTCATTCAGAGCGCCTACAGCAATTTTTACAATCTTGATGTTGTTTTGCTCAGTTTTTTTCAGACCGGCAAAGGCAAGTTTTGCAATAGTCAATGCTTTACGAGAACCTACTTTGCGATAATAAGTCTGAAATCCGGTTTCGGCAGTTTTCGGGATGATAATTCCACCGATAATTTCATTGCTTTTCAGGATAGTCTGTTTATAACCAAGATAAAATTCAGATATCGGCAACTCTCTGAATTTTGATTTAGACAGCAATTTTACTCTTGCATCAAGTACAAGTAAAAGTGGGAGAATATCAGCTGTAGGTGAAGCATTGGCTATATTTCCACCGACGGTAGCCATCGTCTGTAGGAGGGGTGAAGCAAAATAGGCAAGAGAATTTTGCAGGAAGGGTAATTTCCTGTTCAGTAATTGTGAATCAAGAATTTCCCTGAAACTTGTTAGGCTTCCGATCAGAATATCTTCATGTAGTTCGCGGATTCCTTTCAATTCAGTTAGATGATTGATGTAGAACACGGGTCTATCTTGCAGAAGATTTTTCTTTTTCTGGATATTCAGATCAGTTCCGCCGGCAAGAAAATATTTTTCCCCTTCAAAATTCTCCATAGTTAAAAAGAGTTCTGGCAAAGAAGACGGTTTAAAAAATCTCATGTTATAATTCTCCAGCTTTTTTTCTTTGACAGGCGACCATTACGGCTTCGAAGATTTTTATATATCCGGTACAGCGACAGATATTACCGCTCAAGGCAAATTTTATTTTTTCCAGATTCGGCTCACCGTCGTTGTGCAGATAATAATAAGCTGCAACCAGAAATCCGGGGAAGCAGAAACCGCATTGAACCGCATTTGTCTCATCGAAACAATCAACCAGTAATTTTCCCAGGGGTAATTCGGCAAGATATTCTGAAGTCTCGATTGTCTTTCCATCTGCATGTACAGCGTTTACGATACAACTGGTCACAGGTTTGCCATCCATCAATACACTACAGGCACCGCATTCACCTTCTCCGCAGCTTTCTTTAGTTCCGGTTAAGCCGAAGTCATCTCTGATCACATCAAGCAGCCTTTTCATCGGGTCGATATCGAACTCTTTTTTCCTGCCATTAACGGTTAAACTGATTTTCATTACGTTTACTCCGATATAAAAATAGATTTAATAGATCTTTCTGCTGGAATCTCCGATTTGCTCTGATAGTTTTTTTCTGATTCTTTCAGGGGTCAATGGTATCTCATCCAGAAAAACTCCGGTTGCGTTAAAAAAAGCATTACGAATAGCTGGAGCAGGATAATCCATTGGTATTTCTCCAAGGCCTTTAGCCAGAGTACTTTCCTGATTGATAAATTCTATCTCTATTATTGGGATATCATAAGTAGATGGTAATGTGTAGTCTGTGAAACCACGCATTCTACCTTGATCCTTCTTGTAACCGAATTCGGTAAGGGCATAACCCATAGCCTGTACTACGCCACCCTCAACCTGACCTTCGGCAATTTTCCGGTTTACAGGTCTTCCGATGTCGATAACATTCCAGATGCGGGTTAAATCTGTTTTGTAAGTCAGGGCATTAAAGTATAACTCGCAGACACAGGCAGCCCATGAATAATCCTTATAACCGGTACCCTGATAAGTCTGATCGTTAAATTCAACACTGGGGTCGGGTTCGAATTCAAATTCGAAACTTTTCGGGAAAATGTCTTGATTTTCAGAGATAAACTGCTCAAGGTTTGTGAATTTTAATTCAGTTTTTATCTTCCTTGATAGTTTTTGTAACAGAGTTCCTACGATATATATAGTGCGGGATGCTACTGTGGGACCGCTGTTCGGGGTAAGACTGGTGTCAGGGATCTGAACTGTTGTTTTACCAAGGGGATGATCCAGTTCTTCGCTGACGATTTGCGCAAGAGTTGTATGAGCACCCTGACCCATGTCGGTGTTGGCAACGAACACTTTTACCAGTCCGTCCCGGTAGAGAGTTATCTTGACTTTTGATTTGAGAATTTTCTCGCCGTTTCCGGTATATCCGCCACCATGGAAGCAAACAGAAACACCGATGCCTTTTTTATCTTTATGGGTCTTGTTAAATTCAGCGAAACTTGCAACTTTGTTCCGGTAATCGGAATTTTTTAAAACCCGATCAAAACATTCGGCAAGATTATTATCATTAATCAACTGGGATGTGGGCATCCGGCTTCCCTGTTTAAGCAGATTGATCTTTCTGAGTTCAACAGGGTCTTTATTTAATTGAGCAGCCATCCTGTCCAGATGAGATTCTACCGCAAAAAATGCCTGTGGTGCACCAAATCCTCGGAATGCACCATTGGAAGGTGTATTACTGCGCAACAGGCTTCCCCGGACATAACATTCGTTAATCTCGTAAGCACCGAAAGCATGTAGAACTCCCCGGGACAGAACGACCGGAGAAAGCGTCTGATAAGCTCCGGCGTCAAGACGATAATCGATTTCCATTTTGTGGATTTTTCCGGTTATCTTATCGGCGTAAGTCTCGATTTCTATGCGGGAAGGATGTCTTTTTGTTGTTATCAGAATGTCATCTTCCCGGTCGAGTATGATTTTAACACGCTTTTTACTTTTATAGGCCAGCAGAGCTGCTACTCCGGCAATGATATTTGGGAAGTCTTCTTTCCCGCCAAATGCTCCGCCAATTCCCTCAGCAGTGCGAACGATAACGTCGCTTGCAGCATCACCCATAAGTGATTCAACTGCTTCTTTAACAAAAAAAGGACATTGCATCGTACCTAAAATATGCATGATCTTCTGCTCTTCTTCGAACCAGGCTATCATACCCTGGGTTTCCAGATATGCCTGCTCCTGATGAGGTGTGTAATATATTCCATGAGTTCTGAGCAGATTGTCATCCGGTTCAGTGCCGGTTCGGTTGTCTAATATCAGTTGTCTGCCAAATTTATTGGCCAGATCATCAAGGCATTCTTTGACATCAATAATCGCCGGTAAAGGTTGAAAATCTAATTTGATCTGCCGACAGAAATTTCTGAGATACGAGCGATCGGGGTGAGCGATACCCAGAATGATCTGTCCGTAATGCATTACTTCAGAATCAACCAGAAATGGTTGATCTGGTTCCGGCTCAGGAACGATATTACTGCCGGGTATATCGGAAGCTCCGACGATAATAAAATCATTCGGATCAAATCCTGAGGGATAGATTATCTTCTTTAAATTTCCATGATCAAAATTGGCATAAAGAAAGCAGCCATGAAGTATATCTGGATATTTATAATCATCGGTAAATTTAAGAGTACCGGTTATTTTAGGACGAGCATCGATTTTCCGGATATTTTTCATTTCAACCTCGATTAAATGTTACTGACGCCAAGGTTAAATTTCTTCACGA
>JAFGMF010000201.1 GCA_016927675.1 Candidatus Cloacimonadota bacterium | reverse complement strand
TTCGAAATCATAGACGTGTAAAACCTCCCAGTCGTTCTGGAAAGCTGCTTCCTGAATCATGGATACGGTCTCATCAAAGCCATAGGCACTCTTAACAACTCTGATCATCTGTCCCGGCATCACGTTCCAGACGACAATACCTGTCAGAATTATACCTAAAAGGATTCCGATCAATAACCAGATCAGTCTCTTCATGTTATTCCTCCTTATCTTCAGGATATAGTTTTACTTTCATATATTCTCTTGGGTCATAGGAAATTCTGCCTTCTCTAGGGAAAAAAGTTTTTTCTGAATAGGCTTTTGTGTCAAAATCTCTGCGCATTGGCGGGATATCATCCCATCCTTCCAGAGCAAAATTTTCTTCAATCCCGGGACTTCCGGGGAAATTGATCCCGAACATTTCCCGGAGTTCTCTCTGATAGGTTGCTGCCTGTGCCCATAAATGATGAATAGAATCCATCTCTGCCTTATTTCTGGGAATCATTATTTTAATACCGATACTTACAGCATTGTTATAGTTATGTAAAAGATAGGTTAACTGGAAGCGATTCAGCTCCGGATAATCAACTGCCGTAATCAAAACCAGATGTGTAAAATTCTCAAGATCACGTAGATAAGTGATGATTTTAACAGCTTCTTTGCGGGGAACAGCAAAAAAAACAAGATCGGAGCGTTGCTTTTTAAGGTCGGTCAAACGAAATTTTTCTTTTGTTCTGTTAATTATTTCAAGCATAGTCTTCTACCAGTTGTAATCAGGCATATTCCAGTCTTTGATGATTTTTCGCTGGTTAGCTTTATACCATTCAAAATTATCAGCATATTTATTAGCTCCTTCTCCTTTACCCGCAAGGATCAGCTCTTTCAGTTTGCCGAATCCGGCTATGATGGCTTCCGGTCTCGGCATGCAACCCGCAATATAGATATCAACCGGAATATAGGCGTCAATTCGATTGATTGTATTATAGCTGTCCCAGTACATCCCGCCATTGATCGTGCAGCTTCCCAGGGCGATGACAAATTTCGGATTCTGCATTTGCTCATAACTGCGAACAATTCTTTTTAATGTTTTAACCGAGGCATATCCTCCGATGATGAACACAGAAGATTGCCTTGGTGTAGGCCGGGGAGCTATCCCGTAACGGTACATATCGTATCTTGAGGTCATAAGTGGGCGCAGTTCGATTGCTCCACAGCCGGTACCGAAGCCAAGTATCCAGAGGGAATTTGCTCTTGCCCAGTTTAGGAATTTCTCAATGAAGTTCTGTAAAGGCTTTCTGACTACCGGTAATGCTTCACAGAACAGTTCCCGATCAGCTGCGGATAAACCGAGATTTACAGGTTTATTGTTATTTTCCATTCTGTTACACTCCCTGTCTGAATATTGAGATTACTACCGATAGAATACCAATCAGAAGTGGATATTTAAGGAAAAATCTGATCGATTGTTCAGTTCTGAATCGAGGAAAAGATACACCGATAACAACGGATATCATGTAAATCAGAAAGGTTTTTAAGATTAACAGGAAAATATTGGTGGCTCCACCAAAAAAAATATTCATGAACAGGATCAGTTTTGCTGCATTGAAGATTGCTCTGTTTGTTTGCAACATTCCCAGAAAAGCGCTATGATATTCAGTGGGCGGTCCGATCGGGATTTCCTGAGGAGCGATAACGATGTCGAACGGTGAATGCATGTTCATCCCCAGAAGAGCAATTACTCCGGCTAAAGTTGCCAGAGGATTGGTGATCATCGTCCAATTAAGAATCCCTCCCTGCTGAGCAGCTACAATGGCACTGATGGACAAAGTTTGATATTGGATTACTAACGAGACGATCGAAAGAGCAAAGGGAAATTCAAAGGCTGTCATCTGTGATAGTCCTCTGCTTACTCCGATGGCACTGTACGGATGACCGCTTTCACCTGCTCCCAGTGCCATGCCGAGTTGCCCAAAAAAAATAAAATATACTACCAGCAGTAGATCACCCGAAAAACTGAGATTGGAAAACATTACGGATCCATATATTGCAGGGATGAACAGGTACGTACCTATCCCACCGGTTATCCGAAAGACGGGTCCGAGAAAATACATGATCCCGTGACTTATCATGGTGCGCTTGGCATTATTTTTGATAATATCCAGAAATGGTTGCCAGACAGGCGGACCGAATCTGCCATGAACTCTTGCTACGATTTTTATTACCACTCCGTTCAAAAACAAGCCGTAAACAGTGATGAAAATTACTGAAATTACCGCGTATAAGATGGTAAGAAAGATAGAATTCTCCATTATCCAGCTCCGGTGATGAGATAATATATGACAATAAAAAATATGATGTGAAGCGCATACGTCTGACCGTTTCCCGTATAAATATGCCGGAAGGCTGCTCCTAAGGTTGTCATTGCTTCCGACATTCCCAGCCAGAATTTTGTTGCTACCGGTTTAACCAGATACCCGAGTGCTTTTTGATACGGGGCAAAGAAATTATAGGCAAAGTGAGTAGTCTCGGGTTTATCCGGGCGTTCAGCGGCATAGACAATATTAAACTGTCTTACTTTTTTGATCGCTGGAATTCTCAGAAGAAGCCAGATCAGAGGTATCATAAAAATGATCATTGTTACAATCATGATCAGGTTTCCATTCCAGTATCCCAAACTGCTGAACACGGTATTGCCCTGCCAGGAGAGATCAGGTTGGAGATAATGTGCTACCGTATTGCTTAGTGGCTGCAGGAAAAGGTGCGGGAACATGGATAAGATCATGATGGCAAGCAGCAGGATTATCTGGGGAATAATGAACCATGAGGATGCTTCCTTGACTTGTTTATGGGCAGGTTTCCCTTGTCCCAGAAATACTGTGTGGATCAATCTGAAACAATATAGAAACGCAATTGTACTGGCAAAAAATGCCAGACCTGTCTGCAGATACCATCCTTTTTCCAGAAGAGCATTGTAAAGCAGCCATTTACTCCCGAATCCGGATAAGGGAGGCACTCCACTCAGGGCAATGATCGAAATCAAAACTGTGATAAAACTAAGCGGCATTTTCTTGATCAATCCACCCATCTGGTACATCTTTCTTGTCTGCAGTCTTGAGATCAGACCTGCCGCAGCCAGAAAAAGCGCACCTTTGAAGAGCAGATGGTTTATCGACAGATAAATTGCTGCTACCCAGCCTGTATGACTATTAACAGCCAGAGCCAGGATTATATATCCGATCTGACCCATACTGGAATAGGCCAGAAGGTATTTGATATCTTCCTGAAAAACGGCAAGAAGTGATCCCCAGAAAGCTGTCAGAATTCCAAGCCAGCCTATGATCATGCTAAAACTTAACCCTTTGAACGCTACTTCACCGATTATTCCCAGTGTGATCCACAGACCGAAGATACCTGATTTGCTTAATATCGCAGAGAACAGGGGAGTTGTTTCGTCATCGGCTTCCGCATATGCTCCGGGCATCCAGATATGAAATCCTGCAACGCCCGATTTTATCAGAAATCCTGCAGCGAGTAAAATAAAAACCGGAATTTTAAAGGTTTCCAGCATAGCTAAAGATTCCCAGAGGATAGAATTAGTTTCTGCGTATGCCAAACCAAAGGCTGATAATAACAGGTAAGCGCTGGCGATGGAAAAAAGCAGAAAAGTTAATGCTGATCGGGCAGATTTATTCCCTTTGAGCAGGAGTAGGAAAGAGCTGATCGTCATAAGTTCCCAGGCATAGAAAAAACTGAGGGTGGTTTTTACAGTTAACAATAACAGAAGAGATGATATCAGGATGGTCAGGTTTTCAAAAATTCCTGATCTGGATTTGAGAGAATTTCCATTGGCAAAAACGAAGATCATACTTCCGGCTGAAAACATCAACCCGAAATATCTGCTGATCCCTGTTAATCTAGGATAGATGTAATACGTTGCCAAAGCCAGAAAAAATAGGAGCAATATCGTTTTTAAACGAGCCGGTAACCAGCTCAGCGCGAAAAAGATCGCTCCGCCTATCAAAGGCAGGAGCAGATTAAAGTTGAACCCTGATTTCAAATTGGTAATAATCAAACTGAAATAGATGATCAGAACAAACATGATGAAAATCGGGAAGAGCTTGCTTAATTTAATTTTCAGAGATGGATCACTGCTGGAATTATATCCTTTAACCGCTTTGATCAGCCAGCGGAACAGATAAGCTGTTTCCATAAAAGATCCGGCTAAAATTAGAAAAGCTAAGATACTTTCGCCATTACGGAAAATCGTTAAAATCAATTCCCATTTTGCCCAGAAACCCGGGAAAGGTGGCAGACTACTTAAGGCAAAGATGAAACAACCGAATAAAAATGAGAGTGGAGGATATTTGAATAGAACTGACCAGTCGCCGATCTTGTCTTTATCCACTAAGCCACTGATCCAGAAAAGACCCGCCTTACCCAGAAAGTGATTGATAAACAATCCACCAATAATCAATATCCCCTGCCAACTGAGCAGGTCAATTCCGAATTTACCCATCAAGCCCATTGCAGCTGACAGCAGTCCAAGCTGGGCAATTGAGGAATATCCGAGCAATCTTCTGGCATCGGTTTGCTTCAGACCGATTAGATTTGATGAAACAAATGTAACTATTCCCGAGATAATGATAAATTGGATTATACCGGGAGATGCAAGCGGGAGTAATTTATAAAGGATGAACAACACTGCTCCGGAAGAGGCAGTTGATATGATAGCAGCCAGTCCGGGTGAAGCAGTCTGATAAACATCCAGAGCCCATCCATTAGCTGGGAATGGCTTCAACTCGATCAAAACTGCTGCAAAAAGTAGAAACAAGGCAATTAAACCTGCCTGAGAAAATCCTGTGCTTCCGACAGCATTCAGAAGATCAAGACTTAGTGTGCCGGTATCTTTATAAATATAGATTATCCCTATTAACATAAAAGCAGAAATCAAACCACCCGCTATCAGGTACTTGAACCCTGCGCTGATTGATCTCTGATCGAGATTCAATCCGATCAAAATTGCTGTTGATATTGATGCAATCTCCAGAAAAACGAAAAGATTGAACAGGTCACGACTCAGAATCATACCCAGAAAACCAAGTGATAATGTGAGATAGAGAATAAAACTCTGCACGCCTTCTTTTTTAAATTTCTCCCAAAGATAGATTGCCCCAAGGAATAGGATCAGATTAGTCAGGAATAATATAACTGACTCCGCTATACCGATCTGCAGATTTATTGAATAGGGCGGATAAAATCCTGCTGTAAAGATCTGTATGGTATTATTACCTGATAAAAGACCAGCTGACCAGATTCCCGAGACTGTCAGAGAAATAACATTGACCAGATAAAACAACAGATATGCAAAAAAGCTGTTGATTCTGTGGAGCAGAGCCAGCAAAAAGGCAGAAGCCAGGATCAAAACAATCAGATAGATAGGATTTACCATTTCAGATCCTCATAGTTGTTTATATTCAGAGACCCTTTCTGATTGTGCATTTTAACTGCATAAACCAGCATGAGAGCTGTTACGGCAAGTCCGATAACAATAGCCGTTAAGACTAGTGC
>JAFGMF010000029.1 GCA_016927675.1 Candidatus Cloacimonadota bacterium | reverse complement strand
TTTTTTACAGAAAAAAGCAAAGGTATCACAGCGTACATTGCGGCTGCTTTTACCAGTTCATTTTTCCAGGTTTTTTCATTTGGTGCATGTGCCTGATCTTCGTGACCAGGACCGAATCCGATGCAGGGAATTCCATATTTTCCCATTATCGATACTCCGTTGGTGGAAAAAGTCCATTTGTCTATCAGTGGTTCTGAATGGAAGAGTTTTCGATAGGCTTCTGTCAGGATCAGTGTTGCGGGATGATCGGCTTCAATCAACCAGGCGGGAAAATAAGCTTCTGCCGGATATTCAAGCCCCTTGTAGGATGGTCGTGAATAACTGTACATTTCAACTTTTGCTCTGGCTTTAACCACCGCCGGAAGTTCGCTGATCTGCTCTAAGGCGAGTTCCTTTGATTCTCCGAGAGTCAAACGTCTGTCGATTGAGATCGAACACATATCGGCAACTGCACAGCGCGAGGGAGAACTGAAAAAGATCTCTGAAACCGTCAGCGTGCCTTTACCGAGAAATTCGTGGTCTTGAAGTCGATCATTAAGTTCTTCCAATTCCAATAAGATAGGAGCCATTTTATAAATGGCATTTTCCCCTCTTTCGGGAGCAGAGCCATGACAGCTCAATCCGTGAGTTGTAACTTTGATCTCCATCCTTCCTCTATGACCACGGTAAATATTGCAGGAAGTTGGCTCGGTTAAAACAACCAGTTCGGGTTTGATTTTACCTTCATTGATCAGATACTGCCAGCAGAGTCCGTCACAATCTTCCTCCTGAACCGTACCGGTAATCAGCAATGTATAATCACCTGCAAGATCAAGATCCTTGATAATCTTGGCTGCATATACCATGGATGCCATGCCGCCTTCCTGATCAGAAGCTCCCCTGCCGAAGATCAGGTCTTCTGTTTCTCTGCCAAGATAGGGATCGAAATCCCAGAGTTCTCTGTTGCCGATCCCTACAGTATCGATATGGGCATCCATGGCGATTAGTTTACTGCCTGTCCCCAGATATCCGAGGATGTTGCCCATGGGATCTATTTCGATCCTATCAAAACCGACTTTTTCCATCTCTGTTTTTATCCTCTTGATAACTGCCTGCTCAGCACAGCTTTCGCTGGGGATGGCAATCAGATCGCGAAGAAAACCAGAGATCTGAGGTTTATAGAATTCTGCCTGCTCAAGAATTTTTTGATAATTTAGTTCCATTGATCACCTTCCATATAACAAAAAACCATAATCTGTGATCACTGCTCTGATCAATCCGGCAAATTTAACCCATTCCATATCGCTATATTTACCTGATATTTCGGCAAGATCGGATTCACCAGTACGATTTCCCAATCTGAAATGAACCTGAGAATTACCATCGTCGACATCCAGATAAAAACCATTGTTTTGACCGGATTTGAATTCGTTCTTCGAATTGAAGAGCGTGATTTTATCTTGATAGGGAGCGCCGTTCCAGGGACAGAATGTTTCGCAGTTACCGCATTCATTGCACAATGAATCGATGTGTATTATCTGGAACTGGTCTCGAAAATGTTCTGATTCTATCCTGACAGGGAAATTTGCCCGGTTGGGACAGACCTCTACGCATTTATTGCAGATGAAACTGCAATCCAGACATCTTTCGGATTCGGTTGTCGTTTCAGATAGATGTGGATATTCCGAGCTGGCGGGGATCACTTTTCCTTTTCTTGAAATGATTTGGTTATATCTGTCATGTTGATCGAATTTCAGCTGTTGAACATAGTCTTGAGAGCCGGCGATTCCTTCCTTTTCCAGGATATCGGAGCTTATCTGTCCGGCATCGGCAATTGCCCTTACAACAGATGCGGGTCCATGAAGGGCATCTCCTCCGAGGTAGACATCAGGTAAATTTGATCTCCACGGATGATCAGTTTCTGCAGCTTTATTTTGCGGGATAATTATCCCGTTTCTGTTCAATAAAGCGTAATCTGTCCGGTCACCAATCGCCGTGATCACGGAATCGATCTTGAGATCATCGGTTTCCTGGGTAGGCAGAGGTTTTTGTCTTCCGGAATCGTCAGGTTCACCGAGTTTCATTTGTTGACAGTGAAGGATGCCATTCTGCCAGGAAATAGGCTGTCTCAATTCTTTAAAGATAATTCCATCTTTCAAGGCGGCATTCAATTCTTCCCGATCGGCAGGCATCTGTTTGATAGTTCTGCGGTAGAGCAGATATACTTTATCTACACCATCTACTCTTAAAGCTGCCCGGGCGCTGTCCATGGCAGAATTGCCACCTCCGATTACAGCAACTGTTGTACCGAGATGGAGCTTACCTTTTTTAGAGTTAAATTCCCGCAGAAAATCAAGGGCGTTGATCAATCTATCAGATCCGCTTTCCAGATCAAGCTTGGGAGATATCCAGGCTCCGATTGTGATAATGATGTATTTAAATCCATCATGCCGCAGATTTTTCAGAGAAAATTCGGGGTCACAGTTAAAATTGAATTTCACACCCAGCGATCTGGCATATTCTACATCCTGCTCGATTGCGTCTGATGATATCCGAAAATTCGGGATGCAGTACTTAACGATGCCGCCGGGAGAAGGATTCTTTTCGAACACCGTTACCGATATTCCTTTCCTTCTTAAAAAAACCGCAGCAGATATTCCTGCTGGTCCGGCTCCGATGATGGCAACATTTATATCCGGTTTTAAGGATGGCAGAGCATTGGGAGTAAAATCTTGTCTGCCGGTACGGGCTGCAAGCAGTTTCAGGTCTCTGATCCGAACAGGATTCTCATAATCATTCCGGACACATTTAAGCATACAATCATGATCACAGATCTCACCGGTTATATTGGGTAACGGGTTTCTGTCGTAGATCAGCGAAAGAGCTTCGTGATATCTCTTTTCCCTGATAAGCCTGATGTATTCGGGGATATTCTGATGAATTGGACAGGCTTCCACGCAGGGAGCAAGATAACAGTCGAAAAGAGGTAATTGAGAGTCGATTTTCATATTCGTCGAAAATTTACCCTCTCTGCGATTACGGGGATCCTGCAGCACCAGATCGGCAAGATCATGAAGCTTATCAACGTTGACTTCGGAGTATTCTTGTGATAAATGCTGAGTAAGTTTTTCGGCAATCTGGTTAAACCTTAGATATCCTCCCGGTTTCAGTAATTCACTTGCCATCGTCAACGGTCTGATTCCGCTGGAGTAGATGGATTCTACATTAAATATGTTTAAACCTCCACAATAAGAGATCGGCAGTTTACCCCCGAATTCATCGGCTAAACGAGCTGCCAGATTAATAGTTAGCGGATAGAGTGCCCTGCCCGAAAGGTACATTTCTTCTCCCGGCAGGATTTTTTTGCTGTTTATCACCGGCAGAGTATTGGACAGTTTTACGCCAAATTCAAGTTCCTGTTCGGCTGCAATCTTCATCAGCTCTTTAAGCATCAAGATTGCATCGCCATACTGCAGATCTTTTCGGAATGATTCCTGTTTAAGTTGAATATCCGTGAATCCAAGTTTATCATATGTACAACGGACAAAATCATATCCCAGCAGAGTAGGATTGAGTTTTAAATAAGTGTGAAGTTTTTTCTCTTCCAGAAGGTAGCGACAGATTTCCAGCTGATCTTCTGGGGGACATCCGTGCATGGTGGAGAGAGTGATGGAGTTCGATATCCGGCTGTCGATAGTGTCAGCCAGTAGCGGATCAAACCCGGAGAATTGGTTTTCATTGATGAATTTTTTTAGTTCTGCCAGACAGTTCTGGAAGAAATCATTACCGGAAGCATTTTTCAAGCTCTCTATGAAATTGTCGATCTTGCCAGATTTTATACCTTTGAGATCATATCCGACACTCATGTTAAAAATGAAACCTGAAGATTCACAAACCGACAGTAACAGCCAGTGTTTAAGGAAATGAAGCAGAATCCATGCTTTTACATACTCCTGATAGGCTTGATCAACAGTGAGTTCTGTTGACCATTCCGTGTTGTAACCTTCATCCAGAGCTTCGATGCACGGCTTTTCAATATCGAGATCATCCATTATC
>JAFGMF010000028.1 GCA_016927675.1 Candidatus Cloacimonadota bacterium | reverse complement strand
GGCAATGTCGAAGATCTGATTGGAAATATAATCACCGTTACGGTAGTGATGATGAGTGGAAATGGTCATGCCATCTTTAAGTCCAGATTTAATCAGAGCATCTTTCAGAGAAGCGACTATTTTATTGCCGTCTGCGGGATAATCAATACATGTGGGCACGCGCGGAGCAGCTCCTTTGAAGTCGGGACGGTATTTATTAACACCCTGAAAGGGAACTACTTTCCGTCCGTTAACAATAGTGGGAACCATTCTACCGGCTGCATTGATCACAAATTTATCTGCTTTTTTCATTATTCACTACCTCCAGATTCTGCCATTTCCAAAGTTTGAAGTGCTCTTTTTACCACTGGTGCATCGATCATTTTAGAACCGAGAGCGACAACTCCCAGTCCTTTTTCCTGAGCTTCATGGTAAGCATCAACGATCTTTTTAGCCTTTTCAATCTCCAGGGCATCAGGTGCATAATATTTATGGATGACAACGATCTGTCGAGGATGAATACAACCCATCCCATTAAAACCAAGAGCTTTTGATGCCAGAACATTCTGTTTGAGAGCTTCCATATCGTTAATATCGGAAAATACCGAATCAATCGCCTGAATCTTGGCAGCTTTGGCAGAATTTACAATCTGTGATCTGGCAAAAAACGATTCCGTCCCATCATTAGTCCGTTGAGTACCAATATCTGCCGTATAGTCTTCCAGTCCGATTGCCAGCGCAACAACGTTTTCACAACAGGCTATCTGGTATGAATTGATCACACCTAAAGCGCTTTCGATTATCGGCATCAGCCAGATATCGTTATTCAGTTTCTTGTCAGATTTGATCAGATTTATTCTGTCGTTAACATTTTTGATCTGCTCTGCACTTTCTGTTTTGGGTATCAAGATAAGATTGACGTTGTGGGGAACAATATGTTCCAGATCATCTAAACCAGCCGGAAGTTGATTGATGCGAACAGCTCTCTCTGCACCATAGAAGTTTACTTTTCGAAGCATATTTCTGACCAGGATTGATGCTTCGAATTTCTTTTCTGGTGATACAGAATCCTCCAGATCCAGAATGATGCCATCCGGTTTGTGAATCCCTGCGTTCAATGCTAATTTAGGCGTATTCCCGGGAAGATAAAGGCGTGAACGTCTGTATCTTTCTTTTTTGGTGTGATATTCATTCTCTTTCAGAAATTCTGGCAGATACTCTTTATCGGTATCAATTAATTTTCTGATTGCAGCTTCAATTCTGGCTGAGATCACCGCACTTAAAGCCCCAGAATCTTCTATCTTGATTTTTGCATTATTTATCCCATAAAAAGCCAGAATTTTTTTTGCTTCTTCAGCAATCGAATCTCCATACAAAACACTGACTTTACTGATAACTTCGAGTTGAATCCCACCAGATTCCGTTATTTCCATTGTTACCAGGCAATCCGAACGAACATTCTCGCCCTTGTTGCCAGTTATCATGATTTTGCTCAATCTCTCCTCCTCTATTTATAAATCACCGCTATCAAATATTTAATCAAGATCTTTCAGTTTTTCATAAAGATTGGAATATTCCGGAAGCAGTCTACCCCGATGAGCTATACAGGCACCTTTGATCTCAGCCGGCAGAGATAACTTCTCAACAGGTTTTGTATAATCAGCTTCCAGCAACTCTGCCATGTACGGCAACAGAGCCCGGGTAAAGAAATCCGATGCTTCCCGGGAAAACTCACAGGGAAAATTGTCAACAGCACAGACGGCAAATCCATCTCCCTTCAACCCGTCAACAACTTCTCCGGTAACTGCATGATAAATAAAGATGGGATTGTCCGGATCAGTAGCCTTGACTGTTGCTTGAACAGAACCTTCAATATCACAGGTTATATCGCCAATGATAATCAGTTTCGGAGAATTCCCCTGAATTGATTTCAGAAAACTGTTTGGCAGGAATACGGGACAGCGTGGACCCCAATAGATCGCATTAAGATAAACACTGCAATCCGGAAGATATTTTTCCATTTTCGACTGATATTTTTCACAATTATGAAAATAGTCCTGTAGATCGAAATCTTTGCCATCCTTCCTCTCTACCATATGATGCTCTTTGAATACAAAAAGATTAAGATGATATGGATCTTTATCATCGGAAATCCCTTCGAGTTCTTCGGGATCTCTTTCCTGAACCGGAAGTGAATCCAGAATTTCCCGGCAACCGGAGGCAACGTGCCCATAACCCATCAGGAAAAAATTCAAAGGTAGTATTTCCGGAGGCAGGCCTTTTTCTCTGATTTCTCTACCCACAGGTTTAAGCTGTTCGATGGCATCCTGGACACTGTCATACTCATAGGCTCTTTTCACTTTAAGGAATGGCGTATCCAGACCGTACTGCAGTTTCAATCTCTGTCCCAGACCCCAGAGCGTATCTATCATGCCGGCATCACCGGCAAATTTCCCAAAGAAAACCTGCCTTCTGCCCTGATCATCCTTGATCAATTCATAATCCAGTAAGGTTACTTTTTTATTGAGGATATCCCGTAACATGGGCATATTATAATCCTGCCCCTTGATCGTATGCGAGAAAAATAGATGAGGGATCCCCGGTTGAATCTCAGCACAAGGTATCTCCTTAACTCCAAGAATGAAATCACAGCCCCGAAGATCGTCTGTAATCTCTGCTCCCGCTGCCAGATACTCACTGTCAGAATAAATCCTGATCGGCGAAGATTGCACTTTTACTTTGTATCCTGCTTTGACCAGCTGGTTCACAGCCGACGGATTAAGAGCAACTCTTTTCTCCCAATGATTTTTTGTTTCTTTGATAATTCCCAGAACTTTCATGTTTCACCTCAGAAAGCACAGATCCTTCAGAAAGCCTTTATGACTAAGATTCGAAGGTCCCTGCAGATTATTTTTTAGTCATAAAAACGTTCAACAAGTTTGATATCAAGAGATTCCAGTTCGTCCAGAACAGGCTGGTAAATTTCCGGAAGGATCGGCATATGAACTCCTGACAAGCTGATCTTACCTTCAAGGATCATCCTTACCCCGATTGCTGCCGGAAGAGATACTGTTCTTGCCATTGAAGTATCACCACCGGGGATGCCATAATCGATCATTGTAGAAGTGATCTTCTGCGTTTTACCGGGATACTCGGCAAGAAACTGATGGTGCAGAACGATCAGATCTCTTTCCCCTTTTTCGTAAGACATCTTTTCCAGCATGAGAGCCGTTAGTACGTCTATCGCCCCACCTTCAGTAATCGGCATCGGTGTTTCATCAAAAAATCCCAGCCAGTCAAATTTCTTCAAAACTACACTGGCTTCCGATAAATTGAATTTCTCCTGTAATAACTCTCTCAGGCAAACATCTTTGCCAACTTTGAACATTCTGGTTAGGATAAAATCTCTTACCGTGCCGGACAGACCTTCAAAAACCTCGTCTTCTTTGAAAAATCCCATCTGAGATAAGGTGAGCCATGTTTCACAATGACTGATATTCCTGAAAGTTCCCCGATACATTGTTTTTAAATTTTTTAATCCATAAAGATCCACATAACCCATTGAATCTCTGTTGGGATAAGCCTCGAGAGTACCAATGCCTTCCACGTTTACAAACCAGTAATTTCGGAAAAGATCCTTTCCCTCTATTTCCACTATTTTACCATCTTTCATATACCTGGCTCCGTTGCCGGCAGCCTTGAGCACACCTTTGGGTGCCCAGGAAAATTTGTAGCCCAAAGGATTCGTATTGGCTTCAGGAGCCGGTAAACCTCCACAATAAGACATGAAGGAAGTGATCTTGCCGCCTTTTGATTCTACTTCATGGAAGATCTTCATGGCACTCATATGATCGATCCCGGGATCAACCCCGATCTCATTTAAAATTATGATTCCCGCTTCTTTCGCCTGCTGATCCAGTGATCTCATTTCCGGACTGATATAAGATGTTGTTACCATGTGTTTCCCGTATTTGAGACATTTCCTGGCAACACTTACATGCAGATTTGCCGGTAATAAACTTACGCAGAGATCGCTGCCCTTAACCAGAGCTTCCATCGCAGATTCGTCCGCTGAATTTACCTGTCTGGCCGTAACCTTCGCATGAGAACCGGCAAGCTTCTCGGCTTTACTCAAAGTTCTGCTGGCAACGATGATCTCAAATCCATGCTCTGCAAGATAATCTACCATTGGTTTTACCACCAGCCCAGCTCCGAAAATCACAATTTTCTTACTCATGAAAAATCCTCCAAAATAACTTATTTAATTTGAGCAAAATTGGGTAATCACTAAAAGGTGTCAACCATAATCAACTAATTTTATTTCATAAAAAACCTTATCCCGTATTACTTACAGAATTTATGGATTGATAAATTTGATATTCAGAAATGTTGACTCGCGATATTAATTCTAAAACCATATTTAAAAATATGATGTGATTGGTTTGAAAAAATATACTGCTAATATTGAATGAATTAATGATTTTTAAAAAATCTGATCTGATTTTCTTCTAATTCACCCCCTTAAAGCTTGTTTTTCTTATTTCCATGAAGCCATTATGTTGCTCTTGGCTTAAATATCCTGCGTCTTCAGCGTGAAAAACGAAAAGATAACAGATTATTTTTCAGCTCAAAAGAGGCGTTATGAAATAACCCAGGGCAACGCCTGGTCTTTCACAATGCACACTACATTAAAAGCGCTGAAAGAGCGAAGTAATCTTCTTTTAAAAATCATAAATTAATCGCACCGAATTTTCGGAGCGTTTTTTAATGCAAAATTGAATTAGAATTAATGGCAAAAAGTTTACACAGTAAAATATTATTATAAAAAATTGACATCAAACAATATTCAACCCCTTTTTGTTTCCGTAGATAAAAAAAAGTGTGAGATTTATTAAATCTTGATCCTAAAGGTTTCAAAAACAATCTTATGCTTTTATTCCCATAGAATCTGAACAAATTTTACACAAGGAATTTAAAAAATAGCAACAAATGTGAGATTAAAGAAAACTAAGGAGGAGCAAATGAAAAAAATTGTTATAGTTTTAAGTGTGTTATTGATTTTGACTGCACTTTCTGCAAATACCAATTTGAATTTTAAACAAAATTTTAATGAGTTCGCAAACAAAGAATGGGGAGAATTTGCTAGAGAAATGACTTCTCATATTCGAGATCTTCGGGATGAATATCTGCTCGAAATTCTCTATGAAGATTGGGAAGATGAAGCCTGGGTAAATGACATGAAGTATATTTATACCTATGATGATAATGGTTTCGCGGTGGAGATGTTAAATCTTGTTTGGGAAGAGGACGAATGGCAGAATTCTTTGAATATGGTCATGACGAATAATACGGAAGGCTATCCAATTGAGATGATGTATCAAATGTGGGAACCTACCGCCCAGATCTGGATGGATATGATGTTGGTGTTTTACACTTATGATGCAAATTGGAATATGACGGAAATGCTGATGCAAATGTGGTTCGGTACTGCCTGGATAAATGCTGCAAGATATACTATGACCTATAATGCCGACAATAACCCAACATATGTCTTGGAAGAAACCTAGGATTTTCCTAATGGAACAGAATGGGAAAATGATCAACAGGAATTGTATACTTATGATGGTTTGTTCCTTGAAGAAATCCTGGAACAAATGTGGGAAAATGAAAGTATCTGGGTGGATAATCAAAGAACTACTTATACCGAAGCAGGCAATAATTATCCTGCTGATCGCCTGGAAGAAGGATGGGATCTGGTCAATTGGACTAATCAACGATATAGTCAGTACACTTATGATGTTGATTGGAACGAAATTGAAGATTATGAACAGGAATGGATCAATGGTGATTGGGTAAATTTCGAAACACATTTTTATACATATGATGATGGCATGATGATCGAAAGGTTAACCCATAGATGGGAAACAACAAGAAATTGGGTCAATTATCATAAACAAACAATGACATACGGAACTCTCGATTCAGAAGAAAACACAATTTCACCGATAAATGATCTTCTTCTCACTAATTATCCTAATCCTTTCAATCCAATAACAACGATATATTTCTCATTAAACACAGAAATTTCCGAGAATACCGAATTGGTAATTTATAATCTAAAAGGTCAGATAATTAAGAAGCTTGCTGTCAGCCTGAGCGGAGTCGAAGGATCAGCATCATGGAATGGAACTGATAATGATAACAAACCTGTTTCTTCAGGAATCTATTTCTATAAATTGACAACAGATAATTTGGAAGCAACAAAAAAAATGATCTTGATGAAATAGTCTCGTTCAAAATTGAAATCAATAAAACGCTCCGAGTTTTCGGAGCGTTTTTTTTACTTTAAAATAGATCGTGAGATACGCTTTAAATCATTAATTTATAAAAAATATAATCTATATTGATTAAATAACCCTTAATCTAATTTTCATTTAACGCTTAATTATCCGCTTGATATTACTCTTTTATTATTTTTTTATTTATTGAAATTTTCACAATATTATCATTTTC
>JAFGMF010000200.1 GCA_016927675.1 Candidatus Cloacimonadota bacterium | reverse complement strand
AGTATGAATTGGAGCGGGATTCCGCTGCATCCGGAGAATAAAGTCGTATCTGAAGGGCTTGATATGAAGATCAGCTGGGTAGATGAATCCGGTAATCCTATAGATCCTGGTAATTTATCTCAGGGCACTGTTTTCTATCAGAGAATCAGGGTAAACAATCTCCTGGACAGAAGTCTGGAGAATCTGGCGTTCAATCAGATTTTACCAAGTGGCTGGGAAATTGAAAATGATCGGTTCCGCAATAATGATTATCAGAATAATTCCGGGAAAGAAAAAAATCAGCCCGGCAAAGTTAATATAGACTATACGGACATCAGGGATGATCGAATCTACTGTTTCTTTGATTTAGCCGGCAGGAATCAGTTTGCTGAAATCGAAATTAAACTGCGTGCGGTTACTTCAGGTAGTTTCGAATTGCCTCCTGCTGTTTGTGAAGCGATGTATGCCAAGCAGTACAAAGCTGTCAGCCGGGGAAGAAAGGTTCAGGTATATTGATCAAAATTTTCTCTGACCCGTCTGCAAAGATTTTATTGCCGATCCTGGCGGGATATCTTCTGATTGCTGTGTTAATGTACGTTCTCATCCCATTGCCGCTGGAGAATTTTCAGGATCACAGCAGGCTTGTTCTGGCAGAAAATGGTAAAATTCTGCGCGCTTTTCTGAATAAAGACCAGCAATGGAATTTTCCTTCAGAGCCGGAACATATTATTCCCGCAAAATTGAAGACTGCGGTTATAGTTTATGAAGACAGATATTTTTTCACTCATCATGGGATAAATTTACCCTCTTTACTTCGGGCTGCATATCTTAATATCTCAGCCGGTAAGATAATTGCCGGCGGAAGCACATTAACCATGCAGGTTGCGCGTATCATGGATCCGAAAGCCAGAACGATTGCCAGCAAATTTATCGAGATTTTACAGGCTTTGAAGTTGGAGATCAGATTCCCAAAAAAAGAAATTCTAACTCTTTATCTCGATCATGCTCCCTATGGCGGTAATATTCGAGGAATTCGAACTGCTTCATTACGTTATTTCGGTAAAGAGCCGATTCACCTGAGCTGGAGTGAAGCCTGCGTACTTGCTGTTCTGCCCAATTCTCCCGGATTGATCACTCCCGGAAAAAGAACACAGGAACTGATCAGAAAAAGAGATGATCTGCTCAGGAAGATAGCAGAGCTGGGCTTGATTGATCAACAGACACTGGGATTAAGCCTTCAGGAACCTGTTACCTCACAGCAGTATAACTTTCCCTGGCATGCTCCCCATCTTGCCAGAAGACTTTCTGCCGATTGTAATGAAGAGATAATCAAAACGACAATCGATTATGATATTCAGGTACAGATTGAAGAACTGCTGATCCAGCACGGTCAATATCTTGAATATCAGGGAATAAAGAATATCAGTTGTCTGATTGTGGATAATGAATCTGGAAATGTCCAAGCTTATTGCGGATCTCAGAATTTCAATGATCATGCTAATCAGGGACAGGTTGACGGCGTAACAGCTTCCCGTTCTCCCGGTTCCACACTGAAGCCGTTCCTATATGCATTAAGTATTGATGAAGGGATAGTACTTCCTCAGACTCTGATGCAGGATATCCCGGCTTATTTTGGCGCTTTCCAGCCCGAAAATGCTAATGGAAAATATTCAGGACTGGTCACAGCAAGTGAGGCTCTGATCAAATCTCTAAATATCCCGGCGGTGAGATTGCTAAATTATTACGGAGTCCAGCCCTTCTATCAATTCCTGGAACATGCAGGCATTTCGACTTTATTCAGAGACGCTTCCGATTACGGACTCACCCTGATCATCGGCGGATGTGAAGTGCAATTATATGAACTGGTCAGATTATATCGCGGTCTGGCTCGATATGGCAGATTTATGCCTCTGACGGTTTCAGACAGCAACATCAGATTGGAAGATTATCCGGAATTGATCTCTCCCGGAGCCTGTAATCTTATCCTGGAAGAATTGAAAAATCTGAGCAGACCCGGCAGTGAATATTACTGGCATCAATATGAAGACCAGTATCCGCTTGCCTGGAAAACAGGTACCAGTTACGGACAGAGAGATGCCTGGGCAGTCGGGGTAAATCCGCAGTGGACTATTGGAGTCTGGGTCGGAAATTTCAGCGGGGAAATCAATTCCAATTTATCCGGAGCCGCAAGTGCAGCTCCGATTCTTTTTGATATTTTCAATATTTTACCTAAGGATCTGGAAAAGATCTGGTTTGAACCTCCAATTGAGAGGATGGATACTCATAAAATCTGTCATGAAACAGGCTTTTCAGCAGGACCTGACTGCGTGGAAACCGATCTGGTGCTGGTACCTGAAGAAATGCACAGCCTCAGGGTATGTCCATATCATCAGAAAGTTTTTTTTAATGATGATGAAACTAATCAAGTATGTTCTCTCTGCTGGGAGCAGGATCATTATCATGCCAGGACAGCTCTTGTTTACCCGGCGAAAATTCTTCATTATTTACGTGAGCGCGGCAATTATCAATACGATCTACCTCCTCATCAGGAAATTTGTCCGGGAGCTTCTCAGGGAGAAATCATCCGGATACTGTATCCTGAAGCTAATGCCAGAATCTGGATTCCGAGGGATATCGGGAATATCAAACAGAAGATAATGCTCAAAGTGGCACACAGTATCGGTGATCAAACTGTCTACTGGTATCTTGATGATGGTTATCTGGGCAGTACGGTCAATATTCATGAACAGGCAGTATCTCCTTTAAGGGGATGGCATCAGCTGAAGGTAATTGATCAGGACGGGAATACTGCTCTGGTCAGTTTTGAGATCAGTTATAATTAGGAAGCTAGACGATTATTCAGTGAAGTAATTATCGAGACTGCGGAGATGGAAATCCTTGTGAAAGTGCTCTTTCAGATGCAGCAACAGAATACGGGTGATTTCTTTGCCGGAATCCGAGCTGATCTTTATCTCGTGTAAATAGTTACCTATCTTACTAAGATTTTTTAACAGTTCAGAGCTTTCTGCTCTTAAACGTATAATCTGGGAATCACGGGCAGGATGATAACAATTATTGCAGATAAAGCCACTTTGAGTAGGGATAAACCCGTAAAAGGAAAGTGGATTGTTGTTGCAGATGATACAGTTATCTGTCTCCAGAAAAATGCCCAGTAATTTAAAATTACGTAACAGATAACGCCAGAAGATGGCAATTCCATTTTGTTCAACATTCTTTATATAAGTGACATAGCTGATCAGTAAATCGTAGAAAGTTGATCTATCTTCTGCAGTGATTTCCAGTTGTCTGATAAATTCAGCGGCTGCCAGAAGCAGTTGTGCCTGTGGATAAGTGCAGTCGAAAAGATGAGCTTTAATTACATCGCCGGATTTAAATATGTGCCAGTTTGATTCTGGGTTTTTATAAGAAACAAAATCGAGTTCATTAAGTGTTTCCAGAAGACCGGCAGTGCTCGTGCGGCTGTTTTTAATTCCTTTTGCCAGGATGGTGATGAATCCCTGTTCGGGCGAAAAAATGTCTAAAATATAACTTGTTTCCCGATAGGGCTGTTTATGGAGGATAACACCCCGATGTTTGAGTTCTCTGCTCTGGCTGCCCATTGAGATTATCCCGGAACTGATCTGATCTTATTCTACGGTAACACTTTTAGCCAGATTACGCGGTTGATCAACATCAAGACCTTTCAGATCGGCTACATGATAAGCCAGAAGCTGCAGAGGAATAACCGAAAGCAGAGGTTGCAGTTCATCAAGTGTTGGAGGGATATAGATAACATTTTCAGCAAATTCTCT
>JAFGMF010000199.1 GCA_016927675.1 Candidatus Cloacimonadota bacterium | reverse complement strand
GATACGATCCCAGGGATAGCGATCGTTGCTGAGTTTTATCTGAAGGAAAAAACATGAAGATCCTGCTGACAGGAGCAAGCGGTTTTATCGGGTCTGCATTGGCTCGGAAATTACACGAAGAACAACATCAGCTGCTGTGTCTGGTGCGAAAAAAAAGCAATTTAACCGAATTAACATCACTTGAACCAGAATTTATCTACGGAGACCTGTTAAACCCGGACCAATTCCCTGTATTCCCCGATGATATCGATGCAGTTTTTCATCTGGCAGCCTATGTAGATTTTTCTGCAGTATCCACACAGGCTTACAGAAGGATGCTTGAGATCAATGTACAGGCAAGTGAAAATCTCTTTCGTAAAATAGCAGTGTCAAATCCGGGACTGAAAAGATTCATCTTCTTCAGCAGCCTTGCCAGTATGGGATTTCAGCGAGGCAGAAGCGTTAATAATGGCACTTTGCCAGAACCGGACACTTTATATGGAAAAAGCAAATACCTGTGTGAAAAAGCCCTGGAAAAAATCGCTGCTGAAACCGGAATCCCTCTGCTGATCCTGCGACCCAGTCTTGTCTATGGAACGGGTGACAGAAGATCAGATCTGCTTCATTCGCTGAGGCTGATCAAAAAAGGGATATTCCCTGTATTTGGAAAAGGTAATAACATCATGTCACCGGTGATATATCTGGCTGATCTGCTGGAGATATGTATCCGTTTTCTGAGAACAGAGCACACAGGAAAATTTATCTGTGCACGAAATGAGAAATTCACGATCAATCAATTTGTCGAAACCTCGGTTTCAAGACTCCGAGTGAAATCTGGTTCAATTCATATCCCTGTTTTAGCGGGAAAGATAATGATCACTCCGATCGAACTGCTTGCCAAGATAACAGGAAAAGCAGCTCCTCTGAGCAGAAGAAGGATAGTGGATTTAAGTACAGACCGACTGTTGACTGATATTCATAAGGATCTTGATCAAGCGATAAATTACCATCCTGCAACCAGTCTGGGAGAAGGACTCGATCAGGTTATTCCCTGGTATCGAAAAATGAACCTGATCTAACGGTGGAGATATGGCAATCCCAATACTGAAAACCTGGAAGAGATATTTTCTGGACAATCCTGATGAAGGGCTTGGTTCCAGCTACGAAAGGATAATCATAAACGATAAATTATCTTCAATCTGCAAGCAGAAAAAGATATCGACTGTTCTGGAAGTGCCCTTGTTTGGTTTTACGGGATTATCGGGAATCAATTCCATGGAACTAGCCCGTCAGGGAATGAAGATCACGATTGCCGACAATGATCGGGAAAGAATCGACCTGATCGAACGCATCTGGAGATCTACAGGTTTAAAAGCAGAAATCCTTTACCTGAAGAAATTCTCGGATCTGTTTTTTCCGGCTGATACTTTCGATCTTGCCTGGAATTATTCGGCTCTCTGGTTCGTTGATGATCTTGCTGTCTTTCTGGATAAATTGACCAGCTGTGTTTCACAGGTAATCATGTTCTGTGTACCTAATAAGACAGGACTGGGCTATCTGTCTCAGAAATATATTTCCGGTGCAGATCTGCGTAAATATCTTGAAGAGGACAATATCCGCCCCGCTAAAATCAAAAATCTCATGCATCAGAGAGGGTGGAAGCTTGTAGAAAAGGGATATTTTGATAATCCGCCCTGGCCGGATATCGGAATGTCCAAAGAAGAACTTCTGCAATTATTCGGATTGAAATTCTTAATCCGTGAAAACAGAGAAAACCGTCGTTCAATATCGATCATGGATTATTATCGGGATAAAGATCCGGATTTTCGGGAAAAAATGATGAAATATTCCTGGCTGGAGCAAATCTCGCCAAAATTCGTAAAGTTTTTCTGGTCTCATCACAAATATCTGGTTTTTGAACCCGAGTAGACTATGAGTGGAAAACAGATAAACTTTTTGATAAGTACCCTGATCGGGATTATTTTTCTCTACTTCTGGATCAGAATTGTTAACTGGAATGAATTTATCATTTACCTGAGTAATTTCAGAATTTTTCCGGTGCTGATATTTTCGATATTTTATCTGCTTGCCTATATCTTGCGAAGTTATCGCTGGAAGATTATCATGAAGCCTATAAAAAATGTGCCATTCTCTCAGGTTTACAGAATTTTCATGTCTGGTTTGCTGATCAATTTTCTGATCCCTGTCAGAGCCGGAGAAATTGTCAAATCACTTATCCTGAAGAAGAATTTTTCCATCAGAATTTCTCGAAGCCTGCCCACTGTTTTTATCGATAAATTGACGGATATGTTCCCTATCGTGTTGATCCTTGTTCTCTTCCCACTAGTAACAATTCAGTTAAACACAACTCTATATCTGATCATATTTTTGATCTTTTTAATTTATCTACTTTTTCTTGCTTTCCTTTATTTCTCCGTTAAACATCAGCAGAAAGCCATAAATATCCTGAATAAACTATTGATCTTTGTTCCCAGATTCTCCAGAAAAAAATTATCAGATTTTTTCCTAAATTTTGTTGATGGGATGGCGATCATGAGAGGGAGAGAAAAGGAGAATTTGCTGATCTATACCCTTACAATCCTGGCTGTCCTGTCCGAGGCAGTGTACATCTGGGTTTTATTCCGCTCTTTTGGAGCAGATATAGGATACAGCAGAATTTTATTCGGTTATACCTTGATGAATCTGACCTATCTGCTGCCAACGCCACCCGGGCAGATCGGATCCAACCAATTTCTCTGGGTAATGATCTTCTCGTTCGCCCTGGGAGCCGATAAAGATCTTACCAGTGCTGCCGTAACCGCAAGTCATCTGCTTACTTCCTGTCTGATCTTCCTGATCGGTATGGTTTCTCTTTATTCGCTGAAATTAAAACCTGCAGATATTTTTTCTCAAAATCCTGAAATCAAAGAAAATATTGATTGATTTACCCGTTTAACAATTTCTTTTTCTTGCCTTAAATATTCTTTTCTCAGAATTGGTAACAAGAAAAAAGTATGAGGTGATTATGGATCAGAACAATGTGGAAATACTGGAATCTCTGGCAGATGCCAGAAAAAAAATAACAAACGAGATCGGCAAGGTCATCGTCGGACAGGATTCTGTCATAGAAAAATTTTTGATAGCCCTGTTTTCTAATGGTCATTGTCTGCTTGAAGGTGTACCCGGTTTGGCGAAAACTCTGCTTGTCTCAACAATGTCCAGAGTTCTGAATCTGAAATTCAACAGGATCCAGTTCACACCGGACCTAATGCCGTCAGATATTACAGGAACAGATATTCTCGCTGAAAACAAAGCAGACGGGAAAAGATATTTTGAATATATTAAAGGACCAATCTTTGCCAATATCATCCTTGCCGATGAGATAAACAGAACTCCGCCAAAAACCCAGTCTGCACTTCTGGAAGCAATGCAGGAGAACATGGTAACAGCCGGTAATAAGACCTATAAACTGGAACAGCCCTTTCTGGTTCTGGCTACCCAGAATCCAATCGAACAGGAAGGAACTTATCCACTGCCAGAGGCTCAGCTGGACAGGTTCATGTTCAAAATATTTATTGATTATCCTTCTCATGATGAAGAGATAGAAATCGTTAAACAGACTACCGGCAACCGTCTGCTTGATGTTAAGCAGGTACTTGACAGCGACAGGATCATTCAATTCCAACAGGCAGTCAGATCATTACCGGTGAGTGAACATGTACTTGAATATGCAGTAAAACTTGCTCGATCCACCAGACCGGGAGATCCCAACGCACCTGATCTGATCAGAAAATGGGTGAACTGGGGTGCCGGTCCCAGAGCATCTCAATACCTTATCCTTGCTGCCAAAACCAGAGCCGCGCTGCAGAATCGATTAACTCCGGCAGAAGAAGATATCAAAAGCATAGCAGATATAGTACTTCAGCATCGAGTGCTTGTTTCATTTGCTGCAGAAGCAGAAGGGTTGAAATCAGTCGATGTAATTAATAAACTTCTCTCTCAATTAAACTAAAAAAATATTTGCCATCTGCGCAAATAAATTTATTCTATATCTAAAATTTTCTTATTTGAAAATATTAATGGAGAGAAGTTCAATGAGTAAAAATGTGATTGTATTTTCAACTCCCACTTGCGGTTGGTGCAGAAAATTAAAAGAGTATCTCAAACAAAATAAAATCACTTTTAAAGAAATAGATGTTTCAAAAGACACAAATGCTGCCCGAGATATGTTCAAAAAATCAGGTCAGCAGGGTGTTCCGCAGATGTGGATTAATAATAAACCTGTTGTGGGTTTTAATCGGACCGAAATTGACAGATTGTTAGGAATCAAATAGGAGAAAATTATGAAAAGCAATGTGGACAAGTTTGCTCAGTTGAGCCGGGCTTTGTATGGTCTGTGCTCCAAGAAGGAAATGATACGCAGGAAATGCCTTAACCTAGGCAGAATGGAATGTGACCTGCTAAACTATCTTAATAACATTGACAGCCCCGTGTGCATGAATGATCTGTCGGTTGAGCTTAAAGTATCCCACAGCCGGATAACCAGGATAATCGATACCCTGGTAAAGAAAAAGCTCGTCCGCAGATTCCCGTCAAAACGAGATCGAAGAAGTTGGCTGGCAGAAATAACCGACAAAGGGAAAAAAGCAAATCAGCAGACGATCCTTGACTTCATGAACATCCAGGAAGATCTGATCAACAGGTTACCCGCAGATAAGGTCAATGAAATATACGAGTGCATTCTGATCTATCTTCAGGCTTATCATAATGCATTAGAAGAAAAAGAGGCTTCTTTATAATGGCTGAAATTCAATTAAAATGGCAGAAAGGTATGGCATTTGAAGTAGAGCAGGATAACCATAAATTCATGCTCGATACTGAACCTGCCTCTGGCGGTAAAGCTCTGGGAGTGCGTCCCAAAGCATTATTACTCAGCGCACTGGCAGGCTGCACAGGTATGGATGTTGTATCAATCCTGAAAAAAATGAAAATTGAAGACTATAACTTAAGAATTCACGTAGAGGGTGATTCTACCGAAGATCATCCAAAAATATACCACACGATCAGAGTAAATTACTTTTTCTCAGGCAATGATCTGCCTGAAGACAAACTGAGAAGAGCAGTTGAGTTATCAGAAACAAAATACTGTGGCGTTATGGCAATGCTGCGAAAAAGTGCAGATATTTCTACAATCATTAATATCGAAAAAGGAGTATAAAATGAAATTATACATTATCTTGCTCACAATACTGACTTTATTCATATTCCCTTCCTGTATGGCTGAAAAACCTGAAATCAACACTTCACAAAATCAACTTTACTGGTACTCAAACATAGAGGAAGCAATTTCAAATGCCTCAACCGATAATAAGGCAATTCTGATAAACTTTACAGGTTCAGACTGGTGCGGATGGTGCGTAAGGCTGAAAGATGAAGTTTTTTCTCAGGAAGATTTTTCTACTTTCGCACAGGAAAACCTGATCTTAGTGAAACTGGATTATCCTAGAAACATCGCTCAATCTGATGAAACAAAACTGTACAATAATCAGATGATGGCTAAATACCAGGTCAAGGGCTTCCCTACAATTGTTCTCCTAGATTCCAAAGGCAAGGAAATCGGAAGAACAGGATATAAACCCGGTGGACCAGCCGTATATGTAACTCACTTGCAGAGTATCATCGAAGGCCGTTAGAACAACTTTACCAGTACAATATACGGGGGGAAGTTTTACTTCCCCCTTTTCTTTTTCTAGACTTATAGAATTAGCTAACAGTACTTAGTCAATCACTGCTTCCCAGAATTTCATTGATGCGAAAGCTTGAGGTAAAAAACGGGAACTTTTCACCTGTCACAGTTCTTAACCCAGGCTGCACTCTGGGTCACTTACTGCTACCGGAATTACCTCAATGCAGTTAAAGTTTCATTAGGCAAACATGCTAAGAT
>JAFGMF010000198.1 GCA_016927675.1 Candidatus Cloacimonadota bacterium | reverse complement strand
TCCATTTGTACCAGGTCAATTTCCGCTTGTGCTATAGGCTCGATGTTTTCATCCTCCAGCGCCTTTCTATAAGCATCAGGTATTAAATGTTCGATTGCCTCCTGCATCAGAGCATCTTTCCCGATATGTTTCTCCAGTACTGAACGTGGTGTTTTACCCTTACGGAATCCCGGTACATTAACTTTTGCCACCAATTCTCTATATGCTTTATCCATATATTTAGCCACTTCACCGGAATCCACCTCGATGTTCAATTTTACCTGCGCATTTTCAATTTTTTCTGATGTTATTTTCATTTCCATAATAGCCAAATATTATAACATTTATCGTTTAAATCAAAATTGATTATTCTTCTTTCTCATTTTTTATTTTAAGATGCAACTCTTTTAGCTGTTCATCAGACACATAATCCGGCGCATCACTCATCACATCTACCGCATTCTGATTTTTAGGAAAAGCAATAACTTCTCTAATCGTCTTTTCACCCGTCAGTATCATTGCCAGACGATCAATTCCAGGAGCAATACCACCATGAGGGGGAGCTCCATATTCAAAGGCTTCCAGTAATTGACCAAATTTTTGTTCAGCTTCTTTTTTGGAATAACCGAGCAATTTGAATATCCTTTCCTGTAGCTCCCTGTTATGTATCCTGATACTACCGCTAGATAATTCATAGCCGTTACAAACGATATCATAGTGTCTGGCACGTACTTTTTCAGGATTGTCATCCAAGAGCGGTATATCTTCTTCCATTGGCGCAGTGAAAGGATGGTGCATAGGCTCCCATCTTTTCACTTCTTCATTCCATTCCAATAATGGAAAATCTAAAACGTAAAGGAAAGCGAGTTTATTTTCATCAATCAGATTAAGTTGTACACCCAGTTCGGATCTTAATGATGACAGTATTTTATTAGCCACATTAGGTGCTTCCCCTACAAGTATTATCATGTCACCAGGTCTGGCATTAAATCTGGAAATAATTTGCTTTATCTGCTCTATCGTTAGATACTTTGTGGTGACTGATTTAACCTTTTCAGCAGTCAGATTATTAAAATCAGTATCACATTCTGATGATATTGCCATTGTAATAAGTCCTTTAGCCCCATATGACCTGGCTATATTAGTTATGTTTTCTATTTGCTTATTGGAAAGGCCGGCGCAATTGGGCAGGCAAATACCCTTTACCCTGCCTGAATTATTTATAACATTCTTTAAAATAGTAAAATCACACATTTCAGCAATATCTGTAATATCTTTTAATTCCAAATCAAATCTTATATCCGGTTTATCCGTTCCATATTTATCAATGACCTCCTGATAAGCAAATCTGGGAAATGGCTTTACCAATTCCATTTCCGGCTTGATGTTCTCCACCAGAGAGGTAAACATCTCCTCCAGAAGATTTAATATATCTTCCTCGTCTATAAAGCTCATCTCAATATCAAGTTGAGTAAATTCAGGTTGTCGGTCCGCACGTGAGTCTTCATCCCTGAAACAGCGAGCTATCTGATAATATCTTTCGAAACCTGAAACCATAAGAAGTTGTTTTAATTGTTGTGGTGATTGAGGCAACGCATAGAACTTGCCCGGCTGTAATCGGCTGGGTACCAGATAATCTCTGGCCCCCTCTGGTGTGCTCTTGAAGAGTATAGGTGTTTCAATTTCAATGAATCCTTTTGAATCCAGGAAATTACGCATAAAGCTGATAATTTTGTGGCGTAAGATCATATTTTCTTTTAATTTCAACCTTCTTAGCTGAAGATACCTGTACTGAAGCAATAAATTCTCATCCACTTCTACTTCTTCATTTATGTAAAATGGAGGTGTTTTGGCCCTGTTTAGTATTTTTAAGTCAGTGGCTATAACTTCAATTTCTCCGGTAGGCAGGTTCTTATTCTCAGTTCCCTGAGGACGTTCACTAACAGTACCGGATACCTTTATCACATATTCATTTCTTAGTTCTTCAGCTATACTGTGAGCTTCTTTGGAGATATCCGGATTGAATACCACCTGTGTGATACCATTAACATCACGTAAATCAATAAAGATTATTCCGCCATGGTCACGCCTACGGTGTACCCAACCTGCCAGAGTCACTATTATCCCTGAATCCGATTTTCTTAATTCGCCACAACTATGATCTTTATACAATCAATCCTCCTGATGGGCACTAATTTTGTTACATATTATACATGACATACGATTATATATTCTGCCCTGTTTTTAACTCTCCTAATAAATTATATTCACGTCTTTAGGTATCAATGAAATTGAGTATATATTATAATGTTATTATCCTGTTATGAGTATTCAATCAGATTTGAAAAGACGTCTCGAAAAAGAAGGCTGGACATTAGCTACCACTACAGGCGGTGACCATTTAGAAAGAACTTTATCCATGTATGAAGAGCTGGGTATAGAAACCAAGGTTATAACACTCGATAAAGATGTGTGTGGCGAATGTACAAAATGCTATACAGATAGCAATGAAACAGCATATCGTATATATACACGTCCTAAATCATAATAAATATAGCTCTGTATAATTTTCACCAGCTGCAGAATTATTATTTATTCTTATAATTATTAAGGGAGGCACTAATATTCTAATGCCTGACGCGATAATTCATATTAATAATACCGAAAT
>JAFGMF010000197.1 GCA_016927675.1 Candidatus Cloacimonadota bacterium | reverse complement strand
GATAATGCTGAATTTACTGAAAAATAAAGCCAGTGCCTATAATTCACTGACCTGTGTACAAGCTGACCTTACGGATTATACCGAAAAGATAAAATATAATCTTATCATCATCAGCTATTCATCTTTTCAGCAGCTTCTTACCCGTAAACAACAGCTTAAATGCTTGAAAAATATCCGTGATCAGTTATCACCGCAAGGAATTCTTGCTATTGATGTAGGACAGAAGATCTGCGAGGGTAATGATGTGCCTGGTTACAGACTTCTTTTCAAAGCATGGCATCCTGATATCTGCAGTGAAGTTGAAATGTATACATCATGGATCACCGATAAAAGCAATAAAATTCGCTATTGGACAGATAAATACTGCTGGATTGATAAACAGGGCAATAATCAGCAATTCATAAATAAATTAGCTTTGAAAGAATGCAATAGACAAGATATTGAACAACTTGTTTATGATTCGGATCTGAAAATCAAATCTGTTTATGGCTCTTTCCTTAAGGATCCTGTTTCTTCTGATTCTACAAATATCATCTATCTGATTGGCAAAAACTGAAAAACTTCACCAGGTCATCAGCATTGGCATTTCTTCTGCTCCCTTGATCACCACTGATATTCTGTTGGGTACACAGATTATCGGATATGTATCACTCCACCCCTGACGTACACAATATTGATTTTTGCAGGTAGAAGACAGCATCCTTACCTTGCCTTCCCGAATCTCTACCAGGATCCCGTCATCAATCTCAATGATGCCGTCACTGGCAAGTGAATGTCTGCAAAGTAGATCATTCTCACGGTATATTTCAACGAACCGGGCTGTTTTACCGCTATTGAAGTGTATATAGAAGAAAATTGCAATGACCAGTATCGAACCGATCAATATCAGGTCTGCACCTGTCAGGAGATGAATAAGATCCCGGAAATATTTCTTCATTACCCGTCAAATTTACCGTAGATTAATAATCCGCACCCGGAACATCTGCCTTGAGTCATTTTAATCTCTGTTCCAAGTTCCCTCCTGATAACAAGTTCACCACATTCGGGACAATAGGTGTTCCTGTCTGCAACCATATTACCGAGGTAAACATAACTAAGTTTTTCCAAGGCAATCTTACGTGCAGTCTCGAGAACTTGTTCCGAAGTCGGTGGATCATTTCTCTTGAAATTAGGAAAATATCTGGAAAAATGAACAGGTATATCCGGGTCAATCCCGGCAATGAAATCCACAAGACGCCTGATGTCTGTCTCGCTATCATTTTGATCTGTTACCAGTAAATTGGTGATTTCTAAAACACATTTACCGCTGCAAAGCTCTATTGTTTTAAGAACTGGCTGCAGCCGGGCACCGCAAAGCTCAAGATAAAAACTGCTGTCCATCGATTTCAAATCAACGTTCATGGCATCAATGTAGGGAAGAAGCTCCAGTAATGGTTCTTCATTAATATAACCATTAGTTACCAGAACTGTTCCAATCCCATTCTCTTTGAGTAATCTGGCAGATTCCAGAACGTATTCAAACCAGGTTACCGGCTCGGTGTAAGTGTAAGCTACAAAACGGCAAAGATGCTTGCGAGTTACATCAAGAAGCTCTCCAGGAGTCAGACTCTGCGTTTTAACAGGATATTGACTTATTTGATAATTCTGACAAAAATCACAGCTCAAATTGCAGGAGTTAGGACCAATCGAAAGTATTTTTTCTCCCGGATAAAAATGATATAAAGGCTTTTTCTCCATTGGATCGATACTAATCGATATTGTCTTAGCATAATTTATCGCATATAATTTACCGGAGATGTTTTTCCGTCCCCGACATCTACCCAGTTCTTCAGGTTTGAGAAAACAGTAATGAGGACATAAAAGACACTGTACACTGCTGTTTTCGCCAGTTTGATAATACTTTGCTTCCTGCATTAATCCTCCCGTTCCAGTGAAATCAGAAAATCCCTGATCATGGTAAGAGTAACCTCAAGACTCCCGGCTTCATTCTCCAGAGTCTTTTTGGCATTACTACCCATGGCCGTCCGTTTATCACTGTCTGTAGATAACTCTGAAATAGCAGACTCCAGATATCGTACCTCGGTTATGATAATTCCAGAATTTTCCAGTAATTTATTCACGCTTAATCGACAGGAATCATGATCTTTTCCCATGATAATCGGTTTGCCATAATAAGCCGGCTCAAGGGGATTATGACCTCCATGACCGAAGAAACTGCCCCCGATAATCGTGATATCTGCAATTGCATAAAACTTTGTCAATTGACCCATCTGATCAACGATAAGAATATCAACCTGTTTTACCGGTTCACTGTAAAGACGAAAATTACAGCCCTGGTAGATCTGGAGAATCTCGGATAGCCTGGATAAATGACGTGGTACCAGGATAGCTTTCAGGTTGCTGATTTTCTTTTTCAATCCTGCAAATACTTCTCTGAGCAGCTTTTCTTCGCCGGGACGACTACTTCCCCAGACAAGCAGAAAATCATCCTCAGTGAAACCCGTTTCTTTTTTCACGGTAATCTGATCGTATTCCGGTAAAGTGACAGAAAATTTCAAATTACGACAATTCTCTACCTGTTTGAAACCTAATTCCCTGAATCTTCCGGCATCTTCCGCCGATTGTGCACAAACAGCTGCTATAGTGCGAAAAAGAGGTTTCCAGAAAAACAGGAATCTTCTATAGCCGGGAAAAGACTTATCAGAAATCCTGCCATTTACAATCAGCACAGGTACTTTTTTTCTTGCTGCTTCAGTAAGAAATACCGGCCAGAGTTCAGTTTCCACTAGAATTATCATCCCGGGAGAAATCATTCTGAAAGCTCTTACCATTATTAATTGCAAATCAATGGGGAAATATACTACTTCAATTCGATCCGATACTTTCCGGGCAGCTTCCCGACCAGTACTCGTCATTGTTGACAAAACCAGATCCATTGGGATGTTTTCTTCTAACAATCTTAATATCAGAGGTTTAACAGCATTAACTTCACCTACTGATGCAGCATGAATCCAGATTGTCTTTCTGATGTGAAATTTGAAAAATCCAAGCCTTTCCCTACGTTCTTTTCCTGAAAATCTGAAAAGAACATATATTATCACCGGTAATCCTAATATTGTTGAGATGAAAATATAGAAAAACATCTTATCCTGAATTTACTTTATATACATACATCTAATTACTTATTTTTCAGAATATTAAGATAAATATCATCATCTATTTTACTGATCATTACCCGTACAGGATCTGTCAGTTTGTAGATTTTTCCGTATCTTTTCCCGACAATTTCCTGATGTTTTTCAAAATATTCATAGTAATCATCTTTCAAAGTACTTAATTCCACTCGACCTGATACCGGTAGAGAATCAAGTTCAACCAATAGGGAAGAGGGTTGTACGCCAACGATGATACCAGTAAACTCTTCACCGATTTGCTTTTTCATGAAGAGCAGTTTATTCTTTATCTCTACTTCCCGTTCGCTTTCATCTGCAATTTTCTCACATTCTGAAGCTTTACCAGCATAGTTCTCGAGTTCCCCCCGAGAAAATCGATCCGGCTTTCCGGTTAATCTGTCTTTCAACTGCAAATGTACGATCAGATCACAAATTCTTCTGATCGGAGATGTAAAATGAGTGTAAGTATCCATCGCTAAACCAAAATGTCCCGGATTTTCTGTAGAATACCTGGCTTTGCGGAAACTGCGCAGTATAATCTTATCGAAAACACGGTGATAATTTTCCTCTTTCATCTCAGCCAATACTTTTTGCAGAGAATGATGAAGGTCATTTAAATCAGTAAGCGTTAATTTATAATTACTAAGGATCTCCTGAAGAGATAATATCTTTTCTTCATCAGGATATTCATGAATTCGATATAAAGTCGGCTTGTCACTCAGCTTCTGAGCTACAAATTCATTCGCCAGCAGCATAAAATTCTCTATCAGAACATGAGATTCTGTTTCATTGCTTCTTTTTAAGTCAATAACAATCCCCTCATCATTGAAAATAAACTCTGTTTCAGGTAAATTTAGTTTAATGTATCCCCGCTTGATCCTCTTTTTATCCAGTTCACGAGATAATGCCAACATATTTCTGAGCATCTCGGCTAACTCTGGTTTTATCTCATTCTTTTTCCCCTCAAACAAATCATCAATTTCATCATAACTGAATCTGGCATCAGATTTGATGATACTTTGATAAGCTTTCTGACGGATGATATTGAAATCGCTGTCAAATATAGTCTCCACCGTCATGGTAAGCTTGTCTTCGTCCGGTCTTAAGCTGCAGACTTTGTTCGACAGTTTTTCAGGAAGCATGGGAATAACCATCTTAGGGAAATAGTAACTATTACCTCTTTTGACAGCTTCTTCGAATAATTTCAATTCCGGTTTCACATAATGTGATACATCAGCTATATGTACATAAAGCTTTATATTGCTGTCTGTTGCAATATAACCAATTGCATCGTCATAATCTTTTGCAGATACAGGATCAATCGTAATCGTAGGCAGATCTCGTAAATCCTGACGATCTTTAGCATCATTCTCAGTCATTTCTTCGTTGATTGTTTCAAGTTCTCTGATTACCTCGGTCGGAAATTCCAG
>JAFGMF010000196.1 GCA_016927675.1 Candidatus Cloacimonadota bacterium | reverse complement strand
GATTATGGAGATCAAGGCTCTCCTGAACTGGCTTATCTCGGTAATTATTCAACAATTATCTGGCATGACGACGATATGTCCATGCATCTGATTAACAATAATCTGCCTGCTTTGAGCAGTTTCGTTGCCGGAGGCGGAAACCTGTTTATCTCCGGATGGAAAACTGCCAGTCTGATCGATCCCGAATTCCTGGGAATTTTCTTCTCAACAGAAACTGTTGACCTGATTAACGATTTCGAATTTATAGGTGCCTTGTCAGATATTTATCCCGATCTTGAGATCGATCCAAGTAAGGTCAATCCGGTGTTTAATGGTAAACTGCCATTCATTTCGGTATTCCCGGATGCTCTGGACGGTATTTACACTTATCACGGAAGTGACGGGAGTACGCATGAAGGAGAGATCTGCGCGCTTAAATCCACCCAGTTTGGCAGCATCTTTCTGCTGGGATTTCCATTGTATTATTGCTACGAAAATGATGCTCAGAATTTCATGCAGCAGGTTCTGGCTGAACTCGGAGAAACCGGATCCAATCAGGATGAGATGATCCCGGCTCCGCTGTCAATTCACAACTCTCCTAATCCGTTCAATCCCGATACTGAATTTTATCTGCAACTACCCCACTTACAGCATGTTAAAATATCAATTTACAATTTGAAAGGACAACTTGTAGATGTTTTAGTCTCTGAAGATCTGACTGCCGGAAACTATCAATTTACCTGGCGGGGAATTGACAACAGAGGCGAACAAATGCCCAGCGGGATTTATCTGTATCAGCTTGAATCAGGTAAATCGCAGTTGACCGGGAAAATGATCTTATTAAAATAAATGAAATCACCCAGGAAAAAATATAGTATCTTGATATTAGAATTGGATTTTCCTGAAGATCAATAAAAAAAGGAGTTGGAATGAGTAAATCAAGAATTGGTTTAATGCTGATGGTAATTATACCGCTGTTATTCTGCAGTTGTTTAACAACCGAATACAAGGAGTACAGATTTAAGATAAACCGCGATGGTTCGGGAGAGGGTAGTGTGAAATTTGTTAATATCATGTCAGAAAAAGAAGAAGGGGAAGAAAGTGTTGTTTTCTCAGATTTTGGCGAATTGATCGATAATTATCTGAATGGACAGACTTTTGAAGAAGAAAATCCTAATTATCAGGTGACCGGAAAAAAACTTTTTGAGGAAAATGGCGTTCTGGTCGGGGAAGTTAAATTTAATTTTTCTTCTCTTGAGAGTATTGGATTCTATCAGGCAGAGAATTGTGACTGTGCTCCATTAATGTATTATATGGATGGTTTCTCTGAAACATTCAAGGAAACAAATGGTAATTATCTGGGAGGAGATACTGTTTTTCCGTTCATCATTTGGGACAATGACATTACAGAAGTTTATATTAAAACCATTGTAACAGAAGATATCTCCAACGGGTTGTCTCTACTGGCAACATATAAAACTTGGGAGGAACAGCAGAAATAGAAACTTCTGGAGAAGATATTGAGATCATAATAACAGATAAGATAGATCCTGATCTGATTCTATCAATCTTCGAACGGATTCCGGAATTTAATCAGAACCTTACCAGAAAAGAAGTGATCTATCGTTTATCCGACAACTCGGCACAGTTATATCTGGCCTGTCTTAAAGGCAAAACTGTCGGTTTTAAGGTAGGTTATGACAGATTTAAGGATGGATCTTATTACTATTGGCTGGGGGGAGTTCTGCCGGAATATCGCCGAAGGGGTATAGCAGGTTTACTTCTGGAATCAATGGAATCGAAAGCAAAGGAAAAAAACTTCGAATACCTGGTAGTAAAAAGCCGGAATCGCTTTCCTGAGATGATTCAGTTCCTGCTTGCTAATGGTTTTACCATCCGCGATGTCGAACCCAGAGATAAAATAGAGGATTATCGTCTGCTCTTCCGGAAAAAAATCTGAAATTAGCCAAGAATATCCTTGACATATTTGGAGCTTTTATAAATTTGTAATCATTACAAAAATGTAAAAGTCTGGATGGGATATGGATAAAATAAAGGATATTCTGGTTAATAAGGGGATTTCACCATCATATCACAGGATGAAGATCCTCGAGTATCTGGTGAAAAACAATAATCATCCAACTGCCGATAGTATTTACAGAGTGTTGGCACCACAGATTCCGACACTTTCGAAAACTACTATTTACAATACGTTAAAAACATTTGTCAGCAAAGGAATTATCAGTTCATTTGCTGGTTTAAATCAAGAGCTTCATTATGATTATAAATTTGAACCGCATGTTCATTTCTTCTGCCGGAAATGTCAGCGCATATTTGATCTGGCTGAGCCTTTTGATTGTTTTAAAGATAAATCGATCGAAGGACATCTGGTTCTGAGTCATCAAATTAATCTGGAAGGAATCTGTCATAATTGTCTGCAGGATGAGGGAGAATAGCTCATGCCCGAATTACCAGAAGTAGCTACGGTTGTTCATGGTTTAAAGATCCGGATTATCGGGAAGCGATTAACTGAGATCAGAGAATTCCGTAAAAATACTGTTAACTATCATCAAATTGAACCGGAGTGTGATTTTGGCAATATTGCCGAGGTGGAACGCAGAGGAAAGTTCATAATATGGAAAACATCAGCAGGGCAGTTGATCGTAATTCATCTGCGTATGACAGGGAAATTAGTATACTCTGAAAAGCTTCCTGAAAGCCTTGCTCATGTCAGAGCCTGGTTCCGGTTTTCTGACGGAAGCGGGGTCTACTTTCATGACGTCAGGACTTTCGGTACGATCGATCTATATCCGCTTGGTCATTCCGTAAAAGCTCTTGAGAAGCTAGGCCCGGAGCCGATGGGAGATGATTTTAATCTGGAATATCTGAAAAATATTACCCGAAACAGGAAGGCTCCAATAAAAAATCTGTTGCTAAATCAAAATATTATTGCTGGACTGGGTAATATCTATGCAGCCGAAATTCTCTTCCGGGCTCAAGTAAGGCCGGATAGAAAAGCTGCTGATCTGACAATATCTCAGTTGAGAAGGATTGTTGAACAGACAAAGCAGGTTTTGGCCGAAGCGATCAATTGCAATGGGACAACCATATCCGATTTCCGGGACAGTGATGATGCCCGGGGTAGTTTTCAGCGTTTTTTACGAGTATATCAGAAAGACAGATGCAGTTGCGGTGAAGAGATAATAAAAATCAAGCTGGCGAACAGATCCAGTTTTTATTGTCCGAAATGTCAAAAATAGATCAGGAGGAATTTATGAAACCGATTAAAATCAAGGAAGGTATATACTGGGTTGGCGGGATTGACTGGGATCTGAGGAATTTTCATGGCTATCTGACTCAGCGAGGTTCTACCTATAATTCCTATCTGATCATAGATGAGAAAATAACGTTGATCGATAATGTGAAGCATTATCTGGCACCGGAACAGATTCGCAGGATATCAAGGCTGATTGATCCCGGTAAGATCGATTATATTATCCAGAATCATATTGAAATGGATCATTCCGGATCATTACCTGCCGTTATGGAACTTTGTCCCAATGCTGTGATCATGGCTTCTCCCAAAGGAATTGAGGGATTGCCCAAACATTATGGCAGGGATTGGAAATTTCAGCCTGTTAAAACAGGAGAAGTATTGAACCTGGGGAAAAGAAAATTGCAATTCATTCAGACCCCGATGGTGCACTGGCCGGATAATATGGTCAGTTACTGTCCGGAAGAAAAGATCCTTTTTTCCAATGATGCTTTCGGGCAGCACATTGCATCTACGGAAAGGTTTGATGGCGAAATACCGCTGGGTATTATCCTGGAAGAGGCAAAGAAATATTACGCCAATATCGTTCTTCCTTACAGCAGGCAGGTGATCAAAGCTCTTGAAGCGCTGGACGGAATACCTTTAGATTATATCTGTCCCAGCCATGGTCTGATCTGGCATAACAGGATCCCGGAGATCCTGTCGGAGTATCAGAAATGGTCTGCAAATCAGGTAGAAAATAAAGCTGTGATCGTCTATGATACAATGTGGAAGTCCACAGAGAAAATGGCTTATGCCATTCAGGATGTTTTTGAGGAAAAAGGCATCATGACTGGGATGTATCAGCTTCAGCATAACCATATTTCAGATATTATGACAGAAATTTTAAATTCTAAATACATCTGTGTGGGTTCTCCGACTTTGAACAACAACATTCTACCGAATGTTGCGGCATTTCTCACATATCTCAAGGGTCTGGCTCCATCGGGCAGAATCGGGTTGGCTTTTGGGTCCTATGGCTGGGGGGGGCAGAGTATCGGGATTGTTGATACTATCTTGAAGGAATGTGGGTTTGATCTGCTGGAGAGCATCAAAGCTCAATATGTACCGGATGAGGACAAATTGAAAGCGATCAGAAATGATCTGGTAAAACAATTAACCAAGGAGGAGATATGATATCAGGTAAATTACAGGAAGCGTTCAATGAACAGATAAACAAGGAACTATTTTCCGAGTATCTTTATCTGTCAATGGCAGCTTATCTTGATTCAATCGGGCTGGCTGGATTTGCCGGTTTTTTCAAGGTTCAGGTTCAGGAGGAGCGATTTCATGCCATGAAATTTTATGAATATCTGAACGAAAGAGGCGGAAGAGTATTGCTGAAAAAGATAGAACAACCGCAGGTTGATTTTAAATCTCCGCTGGAAATATTCGAACTTTCCTACAAGCATGAACAGTTCATAACACAATCGATCAACGAACTGATGGATATTGCCATAGCAGAGAAAGATCACGCTGCCAGAAGTTTTTTAAACTGGTATGTTGATGAACAAGTCGAAGAAGAAAGTACTATGGATAATATTATCAATCAGCTGAAACTGATCGACGGCAAAGGACAGGGTTTATTAATGCTGGACAGGGAATTGGGTGCACGAACCTTTACTCCGCCGGCTAAAACCGAATGATCAATTTTCCGGACCGTCTCTGTTGAAGGCTGCTGATTTGGACAAAAAGAAATTTGAAAGTTAAATTTTAATCAAAGAAGATTGAGAAAAGGAGGAATCATGGTTAAGTTAAGGGATATCTATTATTGCTCGATTTGTGGTAATGTTGTGGAAATATTGAATGAAGGACAGCCGGCTCTGGTCTGCTGCGGAGAGGAGATGGAACTTCTGGATCCCAAAACTGAAGATTCGACTACGGAAAAACATGTACCTTACATTGAAGAAATTGCTTCAGGAGTACTTGTCAAGGTTGGACAGAATCAGGAACATCCAATGCTGGAAAAACATTTCATAAAATTTATCGAAGTTTTAACGGCTGATAAAGTTTACCGGGCAGAGTTGAAACCAGGAGATTTACCTCAGGCAGAATTCCCGGTAAAGAAGAGTGAAATAAAAATGGCCAGAGAATGGTGCAATATTCACGGATTGTGGAAAAGTTAGGAGTTACTTGTGGATGAGCAGATAGCAAAAATATTGCAGGCGATGAAAGAAGCAGGTAAGCCATTGAAGGCTGGTGAAATAGCTGATCTTACCGGGATTGCTCAAAAAGATGTCGATAAAGCAATGAAAATCCTTAAAACTGAAGCAATGATCAGCTCACCAAAACGTTGCTATTGGGAGCCGGTTAGCTGAACAGAGAAATAAAGATTGACTGAGAACAGGAAAATGAATTTTTAAAATAACGGAGAATGGAGGAAAAACTATGGAATTTAAGGAGTCACGTACAGCAGAAAACTTAATGAAGTCTTTTGCGGGTGAATCTCAGGCAAGAATGCGCTATACATATTATGCTTCTGTTGCCAGGAAAGAGGGTTTCAGGCAGATTGAGGAGATTTTTCTGGAGACTGCCGAAAATGAGAAAGAACATGCTAAACTGTTTTATAAACAGCTGCTCAAAAATGGAATGAATGAAAACATGATCGAGATCAATGCGGCTTATCCGGTCGGTTTTGCTGATACAATCAAGAATCTTGAATATGCCGCAAATGGTGAAAATGAAGAATGGACTGATCTATATCCCGGTTTTGCTCAAGTTGCCGAAGAAGAAGGTTACAGCGAAATTGCAAAAACCTTCAGAATGGTCGCGCTGGTTGAGAAAAGGCATGAGAACAGATACCGAAAACTTAGAGATAACGTGAAAAATCATACTGTTTTCAAAAAAGACGGAAAAGTATTCTGGAAGTGCAGAAATTGCGGGCATATTGTTGAATCAATAGAAGCACCGGAAATCTGCCCTGTATGTGATCACCCCAGGGATCACTTCGAAGTCTGGATCGAAAACTACTAAACAGAAAAAATCGTCAAGGAGGTCTGAATGAAAAAATATGTATGTGATGCCTGTGGCTATATCTATGATCCGGCGGAAAATGATAATGTCGCGTTTGATGATCTACCGGAAGACTGGGTATGCCCGGAATGCGGAGTTGGAAAAGATCTTTTCAGCCCGTTGGACTGATAATTATCTGGACGTTGCCGGGCAGAAACCGGCAACGTCTTTTTCTTGAACAAGACGATCCAAAGGAGTAAGCATGACGATTGACAAGTTTAACGAAATAATAGATTTCGCAGTGAGCAGAGAAAAAGAAGCTGTCGAGTTCTACAGCGATTTGCAGCAGAAAGCCAAATTCTCCGCTCAGAAAATGCTGTTGAAAGAATTTGAAAACATGGAAAAGGGTCACATTATTATCCTGGAAAATATCCGCAAAAAGGGAATTGTAAATTTTCACCCCAAAGAGGTTAAAGATCTTAAAATAAGTGATTATTTAGTCGAGATGGAGCCGACTCCGGACATGAATTACCAGGATATTCTGGTGATAGCCATGAAGAAGGAAGAAGCAGCCAGAGATCTCTATTCCAATATGGCGGCAGAATTTTCAGGATCTGATCTGGAAAATCTCTTCGAGCGTCTGGCTTCAGAAGAAGCTCAACACAAACTTCATTTCGAAAAATTATACGATGAAGAAATCTTAAAAGATAATTAAAGCCCGAGGTAAATACTATGAACGGATTCTCAACAAATGAAGTAATAGAACTGGCAGTTCAAATTGAAAAAAGCGGCTATGCCTTTTATCAGAAAGCCCTGCAACGTAAAGATCTTGATGAAAAATCGAAGAAGCTTCTTCTTACTCTGCGTGATGATGAGATCAATCATGAACAGATCTTTAAAGATCTCAGAAATGAATGTGAAATAGAATCTTTGTTTGCAGCAGGTGACTGGCAGATGGTCGGCAGTTATCTGAAGGCTATTTCGGATGCCCATATTTTCAGTGATCCGGATGCTTCGATCAGGCTTGCTGTGCAGGCAAAAGATTTTCGTGAGATCATCATCAATGCGATCTCCTTTGAAAAAGATACCCTGCTGTATTTCTATTCTCTGGAACGTTTTGTAGCTGATTCCAAAGCTAAAAAAATCGTTAAGAGAATAATCGATGAAGAAGTTACTCATGTGATGAAATTAAGAAAGTTACTCGAGGAAAGCGAAAATTAAACAGGAAGGTATTATGCTTTCTGATATCGAAATTGCCCAGAGTATCAAACTCAAAAAGATTACCGAAATTGCCGCCGGGATCGGTCTTAAGGCAGATGATCTTGAATTGTACGGAGATTTCAAAGCGAAAATCAAATTTTCTGCTATCGATGCTCTGCAGAACAGACCCAATGGAAAGCTGATCCTGGTTTCCGCCATCACCCCTACTCCAGCCGGTGAAGGTAAGACAACTACCGCGATCGGCCTGTCCCTTGCCCTGAACAGAATTAGCGGAAAGAAGACTATTGTGGCTATCAGAGAACCATCATTAGGCCCGGTTTTCGGGATCAAGGGAGGCGCTGCCGGCGGCGGGTATTCTCAGGTTCTGCCAATGGAAGATATCAATCTTCATTTTACCGGCGATATGCATGCCGTTACTGCCGCCAATAATAATCTTGCCGCTTTGATAGACAACCATATCTACAATGGTAATAAACTAAGATTTGATCCCAGAAGAATTGCCTGGAAAAGAGTTCTGGATGTAAATGATCGTTCTCTACGCGACATCGTGATCGGCCTGGGCGGCAGAACTCAGGGTATCCCACGGGAAGATGGTTTCGATATCACTCCAGCTTCAGAAATCATGGCTATTCTCTGCCTGTCGAATAATCTTGAGGAACTCCGCTCTAAAATCGGTAATATCATTGCCGGTTATACTTATGACGGCGAACCGGTAAAAGTGAGTCAGATGGGATACGAAGGTGCAATTGCAACTCTACTCAAAGACGCGCTTAAACCTAATCTTGTCCAGACAACAGAGCATACGGCTGCTTTCATCCATGGCGGTCCCTTTGCCAATATTGCTCAGGGAGCAAACAGTATATTGGCGACAAAAACCGCTTTAAAACTGGCAGATTATGTTGTTACGGAGGCTGGATTTGGTTTTGATCTGGGAGCAGAGAAATTTTTCGATATCGTCTGTCCCTATGGAGAATTCTGCACCTCTGCAATAGTTCTGGTAGCTACCGTAAGAGCGTTGAAACTCCATGGAGGAGCTTCTTTCAAAGATCTTTCTCAACCCGATCCCCAGGCAGTCGAACAAGGACTTGTCAATCTGGAAAAGCATCTGGAAAATATCAGGAAATTCGGGATGAGATCAGTCGTTGCGATCAATAAATTCAGCACTGATACAGATGAAGAATTGCAGATTGTTTATGAGTTTGCCCGGGAAAAAGGGTTTGCCGCTTCCATTGTAGATTTCTGGTCAAAAGGCGGAGAAGGCGGTCTGGAATTGGCAGAGCAGGTTGAGCGCTTGATCAGAGACAATATTTGCAAAATGAATTTACTTTATGACTGGACACTTCCTGTGGAAGAAAAAATAAAAACAATTGCTAAAGAAATATACGGAGCCGAAAATATCGATTATCTGCCCAAAGCAAAAAGTGATCTGCGTAAAATCAGTAAATACGGATATGATAAACTTCCAATCTGTATCGCTAAAACCCAGAAATCTCTTTCTGATAATCCTTTACTGCTCGGGAGACCGAAAGACTTCCTGGTTACAGTACGAGAAGTGCTTATTGCTGCCGGAGCAGGTTTTGTTATTCCGATTACCGGGGAAATCATGAGAATGCCTGGATTGCCCAAAGAACCTGCAGCAGGGAAGATCGATATTGACAATTCCGGGAACATCAAGGGATTATTTTAAGGGATAAGAGGAAATAATGAAATCTCTGTTCATGGCTCAGAAGAATATGCAGAGGATGCTTTATGCATTGATCCCGGTATTGCTTTTTGGCATTTTTCTGTTCGGCTGGAGAGTGCTCCTGGTACTTGTAATTACTAACCTGACGGCGGTAATCACAGAATTTCTTTTCGTCAGGAACAAAAAAAACGGGAAAATTTCTCTGGCAGTACTCGTGACAGGTTCTTTGCTGGCGTTATCTCTTCCACCGACGATCCCTTTCTGGATGGCATCTGTAGGAGCTGTTGTCGCCATAAGTTTCGGGAAAATGGTTTTCGGTGGATTTGGCATGAATGTTTTTAATCCCGCTATTGTCGGCAGAACCTTTATGTACATTTCATTTGCCAATATGATGACGGTTAACTGGATCGAACCCTTCAAATCTCTGCCCGGTGGATTTGCCGCCTATCTCAAAGTTGAAAATCTGACTTCAGCTACACCCCTGATCACCTTTCGCGACACAAACGTGCACTCCGATCTCATTGACCTGCTGCTGGGTTTTATCCCCGGCTCAATTGGCGAAACATCGGCTTTACTGATCTTATTGACGGCGATTTATCTTGTCGTCAGTAAAACTGCCAGATGGCAACCGATAATAGCTACTCTGGCAAGTTTTGCCATTTTTGCCTCGATTTTCAGGACAGAGAATCCTCTGCCTTTTCTATTTTCCGGAAGCATCATGTTCGGAGCAGTTTATATGACTACTGATCCGGTATCCATGCCCAAAGATAAACGGACCATCTGGATATATGGATTACTGATCGGCGCTATTACCGCTCTTATCCGGAAATACTCCCTTTTCGTCGAAGGCTTTTCCTTTGCTTTGCTGATTGCCAATACATTTACTCCGATCATCGATTACGGTTTCAGCAAAGTAAAAAAGAAAGGAGCATGAACAGTGGGAAAAAACAAGATTCCCTTTACTGAATCAAGGTCATATCCTGTTTTTTTCATGATTTTGATTACTGTAATCTTCATTGGTATCCTGGCGACCTTTCACCAGATTACCCGGCAACGAATCGAAAATCACAGAATTCTGTCCTACAAGAAAACAGTGCTTTCTTTATTTGATCTTCCTTTCACAAATATCGAAGCTGATTACAATGACTTTATTGAGGAAAACAATCAGAATGGCATGGATTATCTGACAGCCAGAAAAGAGAACCAGATTATTGGTTACGGCTTCAACATATCGGGAAGCGGTCTTTGGGGCTCAATCCATATGATCATTGCAGTTACTCCCGATTTCCAGGAGATCATCAAATTAGATATACTGGATCAGAACGAAACTCCGGGTCTGGGCGGGAGGATTACCGAAAGCTGGTTCAAGGATCAATTCTCCGGTAAGGATTTTGTGGAACAAGGAAAGATTATTCCGTTCAAACTTGTGCCTGAAGAAGATGATATTGATTTAAAGGAGATAAGACAGATTACCGGAGCAAGTTCTTCGAGTAAGGCGGTTGTCAAGATCCTGTACCTGGAACTGCAGAATATAGCAGATAAGCTGGGGATTAAATATGACTAAGAAAGAGATATTCATCGTCAGTGCCTTTACCGAAAACTCAGTTTGGAAGCAGGTTCTGGGTATCTGCTCGGCTCTTGCGGTAACAAATCTCATGAAAAACAGCCTGGTTATGGGATTAGGGGTTACTTTTACCCTTGCTCTTTCGGGATTAACAATATCCCTGCTGAGACAGTACATTCCCAAACGGGTGAGAATGATGGTTCAGACTTTGATCATAGCATCTTATGTTATTATTGTGGATATCTTTCTGAAAGCTTTTTATCCCGAGATGAGCAAAGCATTAGGCCCGTATGTCGGGTTGATCATTACAAATTGCATTATCATGGGCAGAGCAGAAGCTTTTGCCGGAAAAAATAAACCGCTTGATTCCATGATAGACGGGATCGGAGCAGGTTTGGGATATTCGCTGGTACTATTACTGATCTCTTTCTTCAGAGAACTCTTTGGTTTCGGTTCTGTCATGGGATTTTCCGTTCTGGGTGACTGGTGGTACCGCTGGTCGATCATGGTAATGGCACCAAGTGCCTTCTTCATGCTGGCGATCCTGATCTGGATAATTGAAGGACCGCTGAGAGCTAACAGGAAGAAATAGGAGTACATTACATGGAAGTGAATCCTCTGATTATTTTTATCGCGGCAATTTTTACCAGTAATATTCTTCTGACTAATTTTCTGGGAATGTGTTCATTCCTGTCGGTATCCAGAGAAGTAGAATCATCAATTGGTCTCGGGCTGGCGGTTTTTTTTGTCTTAACCTTCACGACCGCAATTAATTATGTGATTTATCATTTTATTCTCGTCCCTTTACAGCTGGTCTATCTGCAATATATAATTTTTATCATTATCATAGCTGCTTTTGTCCAGCTGATCGAAATGATAATTGAAAGATTTTCTCCTGTTCTCTATTATACGCTTGGGATATTCTTACCATTGATCACTGTCAACTGTGCGATTCTGGGTGTATCGCTGTTCATGGTGATCCGGGAGTATACATTTATCCAATCCGTTCTCTTCGGAGCAGGAAGTGGTTTAGGCTGGCTTCTGGCGATTCTTGCTCTGGCCGGGATCAGACAGAAGATAAAATATAAATTCGTCCCCGCCGGTCTGCAGGGAGCTGGGTTAAGTTTGATAATCACAGGAATAATGGCACTTGGATTTATCGGATTTTCCGGGATCGTGATAATCCAATAAAGGATATGCTGAAATGATTATCCTTATCGTCAATACTGTTCTGATAGTGAGCGGAATTACAGGATTTCTGGCTTTACTGCTGGTAATAGCGGATCTCCTGTTTGCCAATTATGGCGAATGTACAATCTCTATTAACGGCAAAAAGGAATTAAAAGTAAAAGGTGGAAGTTCTCTGCTTAGTCTGCTCAACGAGAATAAGATCTTCCTCGCATCAGCATGTGGAGGAAGAGGTACTTGTGGTTTCTGCAAGTGCGAGGTGATCTCTGGAGCAGGTCCCTTACTGCCTACTGAAAAACCATTTCTTAATGCCGCAGATATAGCTGCCGGGATCAGATTATCATGCCAGATAAAAGTCAAAGAAGATATTGCCATAAAAATACCAGAATCGATTTTCAATATCAGGAAATTCACGGCTGAAGTAACTGATATCGTAGATTTAACCTATGATATCAAAGAATTTACTTTGAAAATAATCAAACCTGAGGTAATCAATTTTAAAGCAGGGCAGTATGTCCAATTGCAGACTCCTCCCTATGAAAAAAGCAGACAAAGTGTGAACCGCGCTTATTCCATTTCCAGCAGTTCTTCGCGGGAAGACCAGATCCAGCTGATCATAAGGTATGTGCCGGACGGAGTATGCACGACCTATTTGTTCCAGTATCTAAAACAGGGAGCTCAGATTAATTTTACCGGACCTTTTGGAGACTTTTATATCCGTGATACCGATAATGATATGCTCTTTGTCGCAGGTGGTTCCGGGAAAGCTCCAATAAAATCAATGCTGGAATACTTGTCAGAAAATAACAGTACACGAAGAATGGTATATATGTTTGGAGCTCGTTCCAGAAAGGATCTTTACTATACTGAGTTATTTGAGAAGCTGGAGAAGGAATTACCTGATTTCACTTACGTACCGGTTTTATCTCAACCGACCGAAGAATGTGAGTGGCAGGGAAAATGCGGATATGTTCCGCCATTCTTTCCAGAATATATCAGAGATCCGCAGAAAACGGAAGCTTATCTGTGCGGTAGTCCAGGCATGATTGCCGCCGTAATCAAGGGTTTGAAAGAATTAGGCGTTCCTGAAGATAAGATTTATTATGACAGTTTTGCCTAAGAGGATGATATGAAAGAAACACCTCAGGAAACAAAGATTCAGCATAATCTGCAAGCTGGTATCCTGACGATTGATGGGTTTCTCGGTAAAGATACCAGACATTTTCATGAAATTATCAAAGCAGATTCACGTGCTCTGATTGAACTGGAAATAACTCAGCAGCAAATTGCTGACAGGATGGAATATTTTACGACTGAAGCTTTTGAAAATTACGACGGTGCCGTTATGATCGATGATATTTACCGGGTAGAATACAGATCTGTTCGGGGTAAGATTATCTGCCCCTTCGGACATAGCGGTGTTTTCAGAAAAGGTGAGATTATTCTTTATAATCAATTTAAGAAACTCACCGTATCATGGACGCCACTAAGTATTCATATGATCAGAGAGCATTGTTTTTTCGAAGGTAAAGGCTCTAAATACAGATTGGAACCAGCTGAATTGAAAGCAGCTCTATACGATGAAGACCAAGGTTGATATGAAAATCCTGCTCT
>JAFGMF010000195.1 GCA_016927675.1 Candidatus Cloacimonadota bacterium | reverse complement strand
CGGATCGGGTCAAGAGTTTCCATGCTGATTATGTCAACCGGTCCGGTTATTACAACGATCCTTGGGACTTTTGTACTCGGGGAATATCTTGAACCTGTCAGACTTTTCGGAATGTTTCTGACCGTTTTGGGAGTTGGTGTTGTCATTCTAAAACGAAACGGGAAGGATAGAAAATTTTCATTTTCTCGTTCTCCCAGGGGACTTTTATATGCTTTCGGTGGTGCTTTCGGGCAATCACTGGGTCTGGTTTTAAGTAAATACGGAATGCAGAACCTGGATGCTTTTGCCTCTAATCAGATCAGGGTCAGCAGCGGAATAATAGGTTTTATCATTTTATTCACATTGATGAGAAAATGGAGTAGTTTCAGAATCGCTTTAAAAAATATACCTGCGATGAGAAGAATCACTCTTGGCGCTTTTTTTGGTCCTTTTCTGGGCGTATCTTTTTCTCTGCTGGCGGTAAGTTATACCTTGGCCGGTGTAGCTTCCACGATCTTCGCAATCGTTCCGGTACTGATCATTCCGCCTGCTGTAATCCTGTTTCGGGAAAAGATCAATCTGAAAGAGATAGGTGGTGCAGTGATTGCAGTTTTCGGAGTTGCCCTGATGTTTCTCTGATAATAACCTGTTTTTGTGATGATCTAAACTCAAGAGTGTTTCTCATCCAATCTGGAATATTCCGGCTATCTGGACAGTTTATCTGCGAAATTTGCTAATCTGTCGATAATAAATTCTGGAGTAAATCCGGGAGCGATAAAGACATTCCCGATTGCTTTGATCAAAACAAGATTAAGCTTATTATCATCTGAAATAATTTTTTTATCCTGCAGCAGAATTTCTGCCGGGTTACCTGCTGTGAGCAGACTGATTAGATCCAACTCTTTGCTCAGGAGATGGATTTCAGATAAACTGCTGATAATTCTATCCAGTTCCGATTGTTGCAGATAGCCGAGTTCAGAACTGAGATAAGCCGCACATCTTATCCCAAACAGAACAGCTTCTCCATGACGTATCTCGTTATCTGAGAGTGTTTCCAGCAGATGAGCAAAAGTGTGACCAAGATTAAGTAGCCTTCTGATGCCCTGATCATATGGATCATCAGAACAGATCTTCAGTTTGGCTTTAGCAGCAGAAAGGATGATCTGCTCGTTGATAACAGGAATTTTTTCAGTACTGATGCTGTTGAACAGTTCGGGACCTACAATCAATGCAATTTTAATCCATTCTGCCCAGCCATTGATAAGTTCACATGCAGGTAAAGTGGTCAGGAATTCTTTTCTGATAAGAACGATCTCCGCTGGATAGAAACTGCCGATCATGTTTTTCAGATTGTTAAAATTTATACCCGTCTTGCCACCCAGAGCAGCGTCGATCATCCCTAAAAAAGTAGTAGGAATAAAACAGAGTCTGCATCCTCTTTTATAAATACTGGCTGCAAATCCACTTATATCAGAGGTAATACCGCCGCCTATGGCAATGATCCAGTAAGAGCGATTCACCTGATGGCAAATAAAAAAATCCATGATCTTGTGCAGTTCTTGCAGAGTTTTGTTTTTTTCGGAAGCTTCTAATATATAGACAGGTCTGTTTGCGACCAATTGATCGATGAAGTGGGAATGGTATCTATAAACCTGTTCATCTATAATAAAGATTGCCGGATAAAGATCCTTGATCTCTTTGAGATCACCAGAGATCTTCAGAGTTGTTGATTTATTGACAGTTTTACTCTGGTACATTTCTGTTTCCCTGCAGATAGCGTTTCAGCAGAGCAAGTTCTCTTCCTGTAAACAGAAGATAACGACCGAATATCAGAACAATAAAAGCAAGAATTCCCAGCTTAATAAGAGAGATGTAGCCTGTATTCAGGGTGATAAAATTAAGCAGTGAGATGATCAACATGGCAGCGAGGGATATTACCATTCCCGAGACCTGGTAACCGATGCGGTACATTTTTTCTGAGATGATATAATTGACAATAACGATGGTCAGATAAGCTATTATGGAAGCTATCCCGGCTCCATAAAATCCGTATCTGGGAATAGCAAAATAGTTCAGTACAATGTTCAGGATTGCTCCTGCTCCTACTGTTAAAGCTATATGACGCGCTTTTTGCCGGATGTAGAAACTGATGTTGATCATATTGAAAATTCCTGTTAAATAACAGGAAACAACTCCGGCAAAAACAATTCTGATACCTTCATGATAACTTCTGTCGATAAAAATGGAGAATATCTCAGCAGCCAGCAGGATGATGGCAAAACCGAGAATTCCACCTGTTAGAGAGTATAATTTAAAAAATCTCCGATAAGTAATTTCCGGATTATCATTTGAGGCGATTTTCATGGCATAGGGGAAGTATACCATGGAAAAAAGTGATGTAAGAAAGGACAGGATCATCCCGATCCGATAGCCGATCGCATAGATCCCTACATCATAAAGACCTCGTGGAGACAGCCAGGTGAGCATATAGCGGTCAGAAATCCGTAGAACCATCATTGCCAGTGTTCCCGGGATCATGATCAAGCCGAAGCCAAGAACTTTTGCCATCAGATCGGATGAGAATAACTTTCTCTGATCTGCTTTCACGGTAAAAGAGTGCAGCAGCTTTCTCAGCCAGAATAGAACTGCGCCAGAAGTCACTAAAGAAGAAAACAGCATTACCTGAAAGATCAAATTTAACGAGAGTCCTCGCCAGAGTGTTCCAGCCAGGATAAAAAGTACAAAACTCAAATT
>JAFGMF010000194.1 GCA_016927675.1 Candidatus Cloacimonadota bacterium | reverse complement strand
ATAGAGACATACGTTCTGGCAGCCAGAGAAATCGATCATCCCTGCTATTTAGTGGGCTCCTACGACCCCGCATTAAAACAGGAAATGCTCAAGCTGAACAGCGATATTATCTTCACCGGAAAATTGAATCACAATGATTTAATGAAACTCCTCCTCAGCAGCAGGGTGTACTGCCAGTTATCCTTCCGGGAATCTTTTGGGATTGCCCTCGCCGAAGCCATTGCCTGCGGTTGTAATCCAGTAGTTACAGACAACGGCGCACTTCCGGAAGTCGCCGGAGATCTTGCGGAATATGTAGACTACGGTGATGTTCCCGGTACAGTCCTGGCCATCCGTAAAGCCCTGACAAAAGAATTACCGGCACAGGATATCATCATGATCCGAAATCGTTTTTCCCTGTCTGCTCATGAACAGATCCTGGTCTCAACACTAAGAGGGATCAATGTTCTTTAGAATCGGTATTGAGAAAGGCGATTACAGCTGGAAACATTTTCTTCAACAGGAAGGTATCCCATATTGCGAAATTGATCCCGGGCAAAATATCAATCCTGAAGAAATAACCGTCTATCTTCCCGGGAACAGCTCTCCTCTTCCGGATTCCTCGGTACTGGATTATCTGGATCAAGGAGGAACCGTGATCATGACTGCCCGGCTGGCAGCTGAATTTTTCAGGCTCAGAACAGGAAAACGGAAATACACATTCAGGTTTTCCGATCCAGACTCAATTTTCGGTTCGGTCGGTCTTGTTGATTTCTGTTCGTTCAGGAAAATGAATCTGCCCGGAGAAAAATGGGAAGTTTTGGATGATTCTCTGGGAATATCTGCACTAAATTACGGACGGGGCAGGATCCTGAGTTTACCATTTGAACCAGCTGATGAGCTGATCAATACGAAAGTCGTACGGAAGAAATTCCCTGCTGATCGAGATGAATATCCTTCAGAAAAAGTAGCCCGGATTTCACGCGGTCAGATCAGGAAGATCATCAGAATCAGTCTGGAATATCTATCTCACTGGCGCGGAATTCCTTTCATCCAGTTATGGTACTATCCCCTGTCAGCCCGGAATATTTTCATCTTCAGACTGGATACTGATTTCTGCAATTCCCAAGAGGCTCGGGATATCTACGATCTCTGTCGTGATCATGATATCAGGGCTACCTGGTTCATCGATACAGGATCACAATTAAGACTTGAGCAGGATTACAGTAAATTCACAGATCATGAAATCGGATTTCACTGTCAGCGTCACCGCCTTTTTCATGATCTTCAGAAAGATGCTTTCTATATCGATCAGGGGCTTGAACGGATGCAAGCTGCCGGGATAATTCCGCGCGGATATGCAGCTCCATTTGGAGACTGGTATCCGGAGCTTGCCGCCCTGCTTGCAGAAAGGGATTTCTGTTATTCCTCAGAATTCGCCATAAGTTATGATGATCTTCCAGCACATTATCCAGCTTTACCAGACTCCACTTCTCTACTTCAGATTCCAGTTCATCCCGTCAGTCCCGGTAGACTGCGACGTTCTCATTTTTCCGTAAAGCAAATGACCGAATATTTTGCTGCCAGGCTGGATGAAAAGCTAATCACAGGCGATCCGGTTATCTTTTACCACCATCCCCATCATCAACTGCTGCAGGTTATCTCTAATCTTTTTATCCAGGCGAAAATGAAGAATATTCTCAATCTGACCATGCTCGAATTAGCCAGATGGTGGAAAATCAGAAACAGACAGAATCTTGACTGTAAAATAGATGATGTTTTGCTGCAGATAACCGGATTAGAACCGGATGAACGATTCAGTTTACGGATATCTACACCGGACGGCGATGTTATCTGTAAGGCAGAGAAACAGATCAACCTGTCGAAAATCAAGTTTGCTGTAAACATGGAAACCTATAGCCTGAAACCTGATGTCAAGTTACGGCGCTTGCACTGGCGTGACTTGCTATACGATTATGAATCACTGCGAGGAAAATTAAGGCAATGAACATACTTGTCAACGCTTTCAGGATAAATGGAGTCTTCGATTCCAAAAATTCTCCCCTGTCTGCACTCCCGAATCCGGCAGCGCCACAGAAAGCTTGTCAAGAGGAATTGTCCTGCGCAGGAGGATAGAGGATTTAAGAATAAAGGAAATTTAATCACATGAAAATTTATCTAGCCAGCTATCAGGGAATTGCCCTAAATCAGGGTGGTCCAACTTTTAAATTGAAGCAGATGCTGCAACACCTGAAAAAACTCGGAATAGATGCACAGTTGTACGATATGTGGCAGGAAGATATTAAACCGGATGAACAAACGCTTTTTCATATTTTCAATGCCAGTATTGCTACTTATACTCTTGCGGCGAATTTACTTAATCGGGGTTTCCGTTATCTGGTAAATCCGATTTTTTTCAGCAATCATCCTGCAAAAATCATTAAATCCTATCTCAATTTGGAAAAAGCATTATCATCCATACTCCCCCGCAGTTATTCCGATTACCGGATGACGGGGTTTGTCTGTAAACACGCTGCCCATGTACTGCCCAATACATCAGCAGAAGCAGAATTACTGATCAACGCTCTGGGTGTAGACAGCTCCAGAGTTAGTATCATTCCCAACGGAGTCGAAAGCCGGTTTTATCAAGCTGATCCGGGACTTTTCCAAAAAAAATATGCTTTGCGTGATTTTGTTCTATATGTCGGACATTTGGGTCCACCAAGAAAAAATTGTCTGAAGATAATCAAAGCTCTGGGGCAGATCGATCATCCTGCCGTTATAATCGCTGATGTGATCAATAACAAAGAGGGGACTCAATGTCTGGAAGAAATGAAAAAACATAAAAATATTCATTATCTCGGCTGGATAGATCACGATGATCCGATGCTGGAATCTGCATATGCTGCCTGTAGCACATTTGCTTTGCCAACCCGATATGAAACTCCCGGCAGGGCTGCGCTTGAAGCAGCTTTAACAGGAGCTAATATCGTGATCACTCCCCGGGGAGGAACCCGGGATTATTTTACCGATAAAGCTATTTACATCGATCCGGACTCGATCTCGTCAATTAAGAACGGAATCGAAAAATCGCTGCAGCAATCTCGACAGGAAGATTTGCGACAGCATGTCTGGAAAAATTATATCTGGGAAAAAATAGCTGCAGACACCATAGAGATCTATCGAAAAATCCTGGCAGAATAATATGAAGGGATATTTTAGGAAAACAATGGAATATGCCGCCGGAAGTTTCTTCCGGAATCTGATGCTTTTCCTTCTATTGCCGTTATTTACCAGACAGATGGTTCCCCAGGAATATGCGCTCTACGCTAATCTGCTGATCTTTACCTCATTTGCCAGCCTGGTCTATCTGCTGGGAATACAGCAGGCAATGTTATCGTATTATAATTATCGGAAAACACCTGAATACCGCTATTCGCTGATATCTTCCAGTTTTCTGTTGCTAAGCTTTACCGGCCTGCTATTCTCAATGTTGATAATCTACAGCAGAAATCAACTTGCCCATCTTATCCTCAAAAACAGCAGTTATGGCTATCTTTTTTATTATCTGGCTGCTATTCTTTATCTGGACAGCTTTTTCGGCATCTTCTCCAGCATCCT
>JAFGMF010000193.1 GCA_016927675.1 Candidatus Cloacimonadota bacterium | reverse complement strand
TCAATGTAAAGAGCCTGGTCATCTTCCCGATATTCCGACAGCTTGCAATAACCAACTACCTGATCTCCATCCAGTGCCAGATACAAATTCAGATGAGAGGAGTTCTCTTCCTCCTGTTTCACCTGCTGTGCGGAAAGCATAATGTTATAACCACCCCAGCATTCACTGCTTTTGTTCCACATTTCGGCAACACCGCCGGCAAACTCGGGTGTGTATTCAATAATTCTGATATTTTCATTCATTAATAACTCCAAAAATATTTATAGACATTCGTAAAAAAAGTAATTTCTACCTATGCCTGAGTTTAAATTATCATTTTCAATCAGCCTATTAATGGCTGATCTAACCTGAAGTCAGATCAATCCAGAACAACGGAATTTCTCTTTCGATAATAAGGTTTGAAATATTCCACATTTTCCGGATTCATTAAAACTTCCACAAGAAAACCATCCCTGGTATACTGCTCTCTGATGATCTCTGAACTCTGATGGATTTTTTCGAGTAATGCCGGTTTGTCTACTGGGATCAGAAGTTCAATTCTCTGCCGGGGGAAAAGCCTGTCCGATAACATCTTCAACAACAACTCCAGATTCTTTCCGGTGCGAGCCGAGATGGGAATCATATCCTTATCGGGAAAGCCTGTCTGACCGTCTGAAATAAGAAGATCAGTTTTATTAGCCAGAATAATCATGGGAACACCATCGGCTCCAATTTCTTTGAGTACATCATCCACTGCCGAAAGGTAACGATCGTAAGCTGGGTCGGCAATATCGACAATGTGCAGTAGCAGATCAGCATCCTGAACATCTTTAAGTGTAGCCCTGAAGGATGCAATCAATTTATGAGGAATGTTTGAGATAAATCCGACCGTATCTGAGAGGATAATATCCATCCCCTTGCCCAGATTTACTGTTCTGGCAGTAGAGCCAAGAGTGGCAAAGAGTTTATTTTCGACAAGAACACCGGCATTGGTAAGCTGATTAAACAGAGTTGATTTTCCGGCATTTGTATAGCCGACCAGACATACTTTTTTCTCGTTTTCTCTCTTTTTCCTCTGAATAATCATCTGAGTATCCAGCTTTTTCAACTCCCTTCTGGTTTTGCTTATTTCCTGCATAATCTTTCTTCGATCAATTTCGATCTGTTTCTCTCCCATTCCTCTGGATGTTCCGCCACTTCCACCAGCTTGACCGCGTTCCCTGTCCAGATGAGACCATAGTTTTTTCAATCTCGGCAACTGATATTCCAATTCTGCCAGATGTACCTGCAATTTAGCTTCTCTCGTACCGGCATGCTTATGAAAAATATCCAGTATGATCTCAGTTCTGTCTGTGACTTCAACCTTGAATTTTTCACGAATATTCTTTGCCTGAGTACCGGTGAGTTCGTTATCGAAGATGAGCAGCTCTACTTCCGGATGCTCATCCAGACAATTTCCGATAAATCCGATCCCGGCATAAGTTGTTTTATCGATTGATTTTCTGTTTTGAATATATTTCCCCACAACTTCGATCTGAGCAGTATCTGCCAACCGCTCAAGCTCCCGAAGCGAATATTCGGTCTCTTCGTGATCAGAAGATGGTAAATTTACCCCGAATAATATCGCTTTTATCATGTTTTCATCTATTCTTTCCTGCATGTTTACTCCTGTTTCTGTTTCAAGCCGGATCCGATTTGCTCCTGCATGCTCACCAGCCTTTCCCAATGCTTGTAAAGCTGCCTGAGCATATTCTCCATTTCCTGCTTATTTTCGTATAGTTTACATAATTTCTGAACATCTCCGGTTCTTTTTAACAATTCATTATCAATCTCAATAATACTCTTCTCCTGCCAGGAGATTTTTTCCTCAAGCTCAGAAATCTGCTCGTTCAGCTTACGGTAATCTTTTTCATCAGATGACTTCCAGTCATTTTTTCTCGGGCAATCACTGTTCACCTCCAATTGAGTCTCAAATTCAACCCTGCTGTCCTGATAATAATCATAATCGCCATCATAATTGATCAATTTCCGATCTGATATTGCCACTATCCTGTCAGCCAGATTATTGATGAAATAGCGATCATGAGAAACAAACAAAAGTGTCGCCTGATAATCTTTTAAAGCCGTTTCCAATGCCTCTCTGGATTCTGTATCAAGATGATTAGTCGGTTCATCAAGCAGCAGCAGATTATGATCATTTTGAAGCAGAAGACAAAGTTTCAACCTTACCTGTTCTCCTCCGGAAAGATCTTTGATCTTAAGATAAACATTATCTCCGGTGAACATAAACTTAGCCAGGATGTTTCTCGCTTCGGGTGTTTTAGCGGGGAATAAGCCGCAGAAATACTCAAGAACCGAAAGTTCATCAACCTTTGAAAAAGTAATTTCCTGTTCCAGATAAACCGGTTTGATGTTTGCTCCCAATTTTATCTCACCATGATCAGGTTTTAATTCAGCAAGTAACAGACGAAATACGGTTGTTTTACCCGACCCGTTCCTGCCAAGTAAAGCAACTCTTTCTCCATACTTGATCTGAAGATCAACTCTGTGAAAAAGATTGTTTTCACCGAAACGGTGACTGACATTCTTCATCACAACAGCGTCTTGTCCTGAACGGGAATCCGATTTCAAGTTCAGCTTCAACGTTCTTTCCTGTTTTGGCTTAGTAATAAGTTTCAACTCTTCAATCTGCTGCTCAAGGCGTTTTGCTCTGGCCATATGGGCATTATTATCGGTGTTGATTTTCCCCCAGGTGCGATACCGGAGAGCTGCTTCCTTTAATTGCTTTATTCGTTTCTGAATGCTTTTATAATCCTTCATTTCCAGTTCGAACCGTTTTTGTTTCATCACCCTGTAAAAACTGTAATTCCCGGCATAATTAGTTGTTTCTCCTTTTTCCAATTCAACTATTCTGTCAATAACCCGATCCAGAAAAAAACGATCATGAGATATCAGCAGAACTGCGCCCCGATAGTTTTGGAGATAATTTTCCAACCACTCGACAGAATCAATATCAAGATGATTGGTCGGCTCATCCAGCAGGAGGATATCAGGATTCTCGAGTAAAAGTTTACCCAGCAGAACCCTGGTTTTTTCTCCTCCGCTTAAACTTGCGAATTTTCTCTTGAGAAAATCTTCCAATTTTAAACCAGAAGCTATTTTCTTCAGTTTTGCTTCAAGTTTGTAGCCTTCTTTCTGCTCGAAACTGGTTTGCAAAACCCCATATTTATCCGTAAGTTCAGCCACGATTTCCGGGCTGGCTGTTTCCATCCTCTTCTCAAGTTCTCTCATCTCAGACGCTATGATCTCAAGTTCTCTGAAAGCATTCTTTAATACAGATTCTGTTGATAACCGTTCGTCTGCATCGGGAACCTGGACAAGATAACCGATTGAAATTCCTTTTCTGATGGATATCTCTCCTTCGTCCGGGATTTCGAGTCCTGCTATTATTCTGAGGATCGTTGTTTTACCGCTACCGTTTCTACCCAGCAGTCCCACCCGTTCATCTGTCTGAAGAGTAAGATTAACATCAGACAGGATATTTTTAGAACCGAAGCTTTTAACAATATTATGCAATCCTATCTCAACCATAAAACTAATCTCCCTTTCATGCCTGCAATAATACTGATTCACGCTCTTCGAGAAACTGATTAGTATAAAGCTGGTAATAGTATCCCTTCAGATTAAGCAACTGATGATGATCTCCTGCTTCGGTAATTCGACCGTTGCGGATAACAAGGATCCTGTCGGCTGATCTGATCGTGGAAAGCCGATGAGCGATGATGAAACTTGTTCTGTCTGCCAGAACTTTGTGGATCGCATCCTGAATCAGTTTCTCCGTCTCTGTATCAACCGATGAGGTAGCTTCATCCAGGACAAAAATACTCGGATCTGCAAGCACTGCTCTGGCAAATGATATTAACTGTTTCTGACCTGTAGAAAGCAGATTTCCGCCTTCACCGACCTCTGATTGATAACCTTTATCCATCTCCATGATGAATTCATGGGCATTTACAAGCTCTGCTGCCTGGCGGATCTGGGAATCGGAAGCATTCAAATTGCCATAGGCAATATTATCCCGAACCGTTCCGCTGAACAGATGTGGTGTCTGTAAAACGTATCCCAGATTCGAATGAAGCCAGTAAAGAGACCGGGTTCTGTATTCGTGATCATCGATCAGGATCTCCCCCGATTGTGGTTCATAAAAGCGACAGGCCAGGTTAACAATAGTGCTCTTGCCTGAGCCAGTTTCTCCGACTAATGCAATTGTCTCACCAGCATCAATGTCGAGATTGAAATTCTCCAGAACTTTTTCTCCGCTCTGATAAGCGAACGAAACATTCCGAAAACTTATTTTTCCGTTCAAACGCTCCCGCCTGCCATGTTTCCCGGACGAGATAATATTGCCAAAGCGAGCTTTAACGACATCGTCATCATCAATCTCGATCTTCTCATCCAGCATGGAAAAAATCCGTTCTGCGGATGCCTGAGCATTCTGCAGTTCAGCCATTATCCTCGCCAGCTCACGCAAAGGCTCGAAGAATTGAACTGTATAAGAAACAAAGGCAACCAGAGTACCGTAACTCACCGCTCCGATTAATACTCCATCACCACCCTTCCACAAGGCTATTCCCGTTCCGATACTGCCCAGGGT
>JAFGMF010000192.1 GCA_016927675.1 Candidatus Cloacimonadota bacterium | reverse complement strand
GCCTGAACTACCGATCTCCAGGTTACGAAAAAACTCTGGGAAGAATATGCACCGCTATCAGCAATTATATCTATCTCCATCGCCCTTAACTTGCCGTCATTGGTGAAACCTGCCTTATAGGTCATCACATAAGGATGACGCTTATAACTTTCTCTCAGAGATGCTTCCCTGCTGTTGGTGAGTTTCACAGGTTTATTGGTTTTTAGAGCAAGTAAAGCACATCGACAAGCCATCATGTTAACAATATCGTCCTTACCTCCGAAAGAACCTCCCAATGTTGAGGAAAGTACATTAACCCGATTCAGATCAAAACCAAGGAATTGAGCTATTATCCTGCGGCTTGTGAAAGGATTCTGGATCGAACCGAAGATCTTAACTCCTCTACTTACCGGATCAGGCACCGCTGTTACTGTCTCAGGTTCCAGATATGCATGTTCTGCAAAGCCGGTACGATAAGTTCTGGTGATCACTTTATCAGACTCGATGAATCCTTTGTTAATATTTCCTTTTCGTAAAGGATAATGAACAACTACATTAGATTTATACTGGGGATGAACAAGTTTTGCCTCGGGTTTAACTGCTTCCAGGGGATCAAATATTCCGGCTTCAGGCTCATACTCGACCTTGATCATTTCGGCTGCCTTGAGTGCTTTTTCTTTGCTGTCGGCTGCTACTACCGCAATAACATCACCCTGGAAATTGACCCGGTTTTTCACCAGAGGACTTTGATCAGCTCTGATCGGACCCAGAAATTTACTACCCGGGATATCATCATGTACTATTACAGCTGCAACTTCTCTGATCTCTCTGGCTGGATTTACATCTATCCTGATTATCTTTCCGCAACTGATATCAGCATACCGGCATACTGCATGCAGCATCCCCGGAAATATCAGATCGTCTCCATATATTGCTTTTCCAGTGACCTTCTCGTAGCCGTCTACACGTTCAACTTTTTTCCCGATAGTCTTAAACATGTTTCCATCCTTATATTATTCAACCTGTTTAAAATATTCAACACCTCAACTGCGTCAATTTTTTCTTTGCAGATTTCAAAATATTGACATATTATAGACTCCTTGAATTATGGTTAATATCCAAAAGGGAGGATTGATGAAATTTGTTATCACAACGATAATAGCCATGTTAATTATAACTTCAAGCGCAGAAATCAACATTCTGGAAAACACTCCTGCAAAAATTATCCTTGAACTCACTCCGGCTGAATACCAGCTTGTTTCTGGATCGCAATTCACCAATATCAATATCCTCTGGGCAGCGCCTGATCTTCCCGGAAGTCCGAACCTGCCCTTCAAATCTTTTAATATTTCTGTTCCTCCTCAGGGAGAAGCTGATTATCGAATAATATCTATGGATGTACGGGAAGTTGATCTATCATTACCAATCGCTCCAGTTCCCGAGTTCATAAAAGGGAAATCTACCTATGATTATAACTATCGGATCGATCCGGAGCTATACCGGATAACCCCGCAAGACTTTCTGGAGAAAAATCAGAAAACAAGATTTCTTTTTTATGAAATTGTCCCGTTTCATTTCAGACCTTTCCAATACAATTATCAGGCAAACAATCTTCTGATTTGTGAAAAAATGATCGTGGAAATAACCTTAAATGGTAATACAGGATATTCCAAGCGCTACGATCACGGAAATGTCGATCTTTATGAGGGCTTTATTCTGAACTATTCTTCCGCGGGTGGATGGCAATCAACCAAACAGCTCACATCGGTTAAAATGCCTTTTGAATTATCTGCTTTCTGGTACTCTTTTCAGGTCGATGGTACAGGCTATTACCAGCTTTCGGACAAAGAATTGCAGATGCTTCCCTCATATTGTGATCCGGAACTGGTCAGGATTTTTACAATGAGTAAATATCAGGATGATGATCCCAACTATCAACTTAAAGAAATACCTCTCCAAATAGAAGCTGGCTCAGATCATAGTTTCGATCAGGGTGACAGAATTATTTTCGAAAATATATCGGACAGAAAACCTGAAATATTCTGGCTTACCTTCGGAACAGCCTTTCCCGGATTACCGCTTAGAGTTGATGATCTTATCCCGGACGAGGATATAAATTCGGTTACTGAGTTCATACGTAAAACTTTTAAAGCTAGATCAGCGCGTGACCAGGTTAACTGCATGATCATCTATCCGGAAGTATTCAGCTCACAGGTAGAAGAACTGGCACAATTTAACTCCGAAAGGTTCGGTCTGGAAAATCTTCTGGCAGAACAGCAGGATATTTTTGATGTTTACAGTGGGGGGCAACCTGATCCTGTCGCGATCAGAGACTCGATTGAATCATGTCTGCAGCTTCATCCAGAACTGGAATATGTGATTCTGGTTGGTTCCGGTACCAATGTCTGGGATAACTCAAATCCTAAAAATAAAATTATCACATTTTTCGGGAAAGATGATAATTTTGTCACTTTCAACAATGGAGTTACCGCTTATCCCGAACTTTCCATATCCCGTCTTCCCGCCCAGAATCAAGATCAACTCGAAGAGATCCTGAACAGGACAAGAAATTATGTGGAACAACCCAATCTCGGCTGGTGGCGCAACCAGTTGTTGTTACTTCCTGATGATGAAAATAAGAACGGAGGATTTGAAGGAACAGGAGATGATGACGGGATGAATCACACAATGCGATCAGAATTAACAGCCAATATTCTGAACCATAGTATCTCGATCGATAAACTCTATACTATCGAATATCCCCTGGATTCCTATCAGAATAAACCATCCGTTACTGAAGATCTGATCGAAAAAATCAATGAAGGTCGTCTGATATGGTACTTTATCGGGCATGGAGATTATGATGTACTGGGCGATGAAGAGTATTTCCGGACTTCAAAACATCTCAGGCTGATTGACAACATGGATCATCTGCCACTTTTCCTGGCTGCATCCTGCAGCGTCGGAGAATTCGATATCCCGGATTTTGACTGCACTGCGGAAAGAATGCTTACTTATTCTAGCGGCGGCTCAATTGCATCTATTGCCGCCTCAAGAGCTTGCGGTCCTATCAACAACACACTCTTCATGATAGCTCTGCTGGACCAGATCATTAATAACAGGATCAGCATAGGTAGAGCTCTTTTTATGTCTAAATTATTCTCTGATGCTGCAATTCAGACTGCAAACTTGTACAACCTGCTGGGTCATCCTCTATTACCGATCGTACCACCCGCTAGAAGTGAATTGACTGAAATTCCCGAAGACTGGCAGGCTCGTAAAACCATAAACCTGAATGGAAATTTTACTGGTACTTCAGGATTGACAACAGAGCAGGCGGAGATCAGAATTTATGACTCAGAATACTTCAGGTTTTACGAAAATATTATAAATGAGCAAGTTTACAGTATTGGATATCGAGACTACGGGAATACGTTTTTTAAAGGATATGTTAATGTTGAAACAGATAACTATTCGGCTGCTTTCGTCATTCCCGACGATATAAGAGGAATCAAAGAGATCACGCCTTTAACGGGTTTTTATTTTATTGGGGAACAAATCGTGCCAGTTGGATTTATCACACCAGGTGACAAAAGCTCAGAGATTAATAAGAATTATTTTGTTAAAATTCTATCCCCCGGAAACATACAGCTGGAAAGAGTGGAATCAATTTTCTATGAAGGTGATGAAACTTACATAAAATTCGATAATTATGTTGAAAACTTCGAAACGGGCATAGAGAATTTCCAATTATTTCTCGATACAGGCGGGAAAATAGTTGTTTATGCACAGTCTGATACCGATAATAATGAATATGTAAATTACTATTATCCCGTGGATATGAATAAAATCCCACTGAACATTGACAATCCTGATATTCCCAGTGTTAAACTAATGCTCGATTCAAGAAAGTTCAAAGATAACGATTATGTGTCAACCAAACCAGTACTGATAGCCGATTTAGAAGATCAAAACGGGATCAATATCCTGGGTAGTTCAGGGCATAAAATGCTGATCGTGATTGATGATGAAATCGGTCCGTTCGATGTTACTTCCGGTTTCTTCTACGATCTGAATTCCTATACCAAAGGTGTACTTACCTGGCAGCTGCCTGAAATGGAAGAAGGTCATCACACCCTAAGATTAGTTGTATTCGATAACTTCAATGCACCTTCAATAGCAGATACCGAATTTATCTCCAGAAAATCAGGCAAGGTTTCCATTGAACAGATGCTGCCATATCCAAATCCCATGAAAACAGATGGCTATTTCACCTTTATCATTACTGAGGCTGCTGAAATAACTTTGAGTATCTATACAATAACAGGCAAGAAGATCAGAACGATCAAGAAATTTGATATGGAAGCCGGATATAACCAGATTTACTGGAACGGACTGGATCAGGACGGGGATGAATTGGCGAATAATACCTATTTTTATAAGATCACTGCCAAACAACTGGAAACGGATAAAAAGTCAGAAAAAATAGGTAAATTTGTTATGTTAAAGTAATATTGACAAGATAAAGGGCGAAAATTTTCTTTGTACATCTTTGGATAAATATGTCATTTTATACAGACATAAAATATTGGGGGAAATATGAAAAATATACGTAATATAGCATTTGTCGGAGCAAACAGTGCTGGGAAAACAAGCTTGGCAGAACAGATATTGTTTAATGCAAAGGTGATAACCAGAGTCGGTAAAGTTGAAGAAGGCAATACTGTTATGGATTTTACCATAGAGGAGATCGAAAAAGGTATTTCCATGTCTCTGGGAGTGGCAACTTTCAAATGGAAAAATATCGATATTAATCTTCTCGATGCACCCGGATCAGCTGATTTTGCCAGCGAACAGATTTCTGCCGCCATTGCTTCTGAAACACTTCTCTTTATGGTTAATGCAGTTTCCGGATTTGAAGTTAGTCTGGAACAATCAATCGAACTCCTGCAAAATAAGGATGTTGCGAAAGGTGTTATCGTAAATAAAATGGACAGCGAAGGGGCAGACTTTAATAAAACCCTGGAAGCAATCAGAGAAAACAGCAGTCTCAATCCGGTGCCGATCTTTCTGCCGATCGGTTCTGAACATAAATTTGAAGGTGTTGTTGACATTATCAAAGGCAAGGCTTATATCAAGGGGCAGGTTGCCGATGTACCCGCTGATATGGTTGATCTGGTCGAAGAAAGTAAGATGAGTCTGATGGAAGCTGTTGCCGAAAGCGATGATGCCCTGCTCGAGAAGTATTTTGAAGCCGGAGAACTTTCCAATGAAGAACTTTCCAAAGGTATAAAGAAGGCAATCTTAAACGGAAATTTGATCCCCGCTTTTGCCTGCTCTGCAACTCATAATATCGCTGTGAATGAATTAATAGATGCTTTCAATGAATATCTTCCCTCACCCGCTGATAAAAATGAGTTAAAATTGCTGGAGAAGGGTCAGGAAAAAGTTGTCAAAGTCGCAGAAAACGAACAACTCGTTGCCTATATATTTAAATCTTTTTCTGATCCGAATGTTGGCGATATTGCCTATGTCAGGATTTTTTCAGGACATATCAAAAGCGGTCTGGAAGTCTTTATCCCTGAAAAAGATTCAAAGGACAAGATTGGTTCGATTTACTATGTGTCGGGTAAAAACAGAAAGGAAACAGATGAGATCAAAGCCGGAGAAATCGGTGCTTTGGTAAAACTGAAATCTGGGCGTAGTTTTAACTCGGTTCTTGTTCCTAATTCCCCACTCAGATTTCCCAGGATAAAACTTCCCACTCCAGTTTACTGGCAGACGATCAAAGCCGTTAATCAGAACGACGAAGATAAAATCGGTGCAGCTTTGAATAAACTGCTGGATGAAGAGCCGACGATCAACCTGGAAATGAACAACGAAACCAATGAAAATGTCCTTTCCGGAATAGGTGAACAGCAGATTCTGTTTCTCCAGAAAAAACTTAAATCCCGTTATAAGATCGATGCAGTGATGAAGATGCCCTCAATCCCATATAAAGAAACTATTCGTGGTAATGCTGATGTTAGTTATAAACATAAAAAACAGTCCGGTGGCAGGGGACAATATGCAGAAGTGTATTTCAAGGTTGCTCCGTTGGAACGTGGCGAAGGGTTTAAATTCATCAATTCTATTGTAGGTGGAGTTATCCCGAGTAAATTTATCCCGGCAATTGAGAAAGGCTTGAATGAAATTATGCTCAAGGGTATTATTTCGGGGCACCAGGTAGTAGATGTAAGCGTGGATTGTTATTACGGGAGTTTCCACGATGTTGATTCTTCGGAGATGGCTTTTAAAATAGCTTCTTCTCAGGCTATGAAAAAGGCTTTTGAAATTGCCAATCCAATTCTTCTGGAACCTATCCACGAACTTCAGATCATGGTTCCTACAGAATATATGGGTGATGTTATGGGTGATGTTTCAACCCGTAGAGGCAAGATTCTGGGAATGGAGCAAAAAGGCAATAAACAATTGCTTAATGCTCATATGCCCCTGGCTGAATTGTTCAGTTATTTCCCCGCTTTGAAATCTCTTACCCAGGGGAGAGGAAAATTTGTACAGAAATTCTCACACTATGAAAAAGTACCCGATGAAATTGCAGCTAAAGTAATCGCTGATACCAATCAAGAGGAATAACGACAACACTGGATAACTTTTTTCGCGGAGGATAGATGTCAGGACACAGCAAATGGAGTACGATCAAGCATAAAAAGGGTGCAGCTGATGCCAAGAGAGGTAAGCTGTTCACCAGATTGGTCAAGGAAATAATTGTTTCCGCCAGAGACGGCGGTGGCGATGCAAACAGTAATCCCCGTTTACGGCTGGCTATCTCCAATGCCCGATCTGCCAATATGCCAAATGCTAATATTGAAAAAGCGATCAAACGAGGAACCGGAGAGATAGAAGGCGTAAGCTACGAAAGCCTTATCTATGAAGGTTACGGTCATAACGGTGTTGCGATCCTGGTGGAAACACTTACAGATAATAAACTGCGTACGGTATCAGATGTGCGTCATATCTTTTCAAAATATGGCGGTAACATGGCGGAAAATGGATCTGTTGCCTGGATGTTCGAACAAAAGGGACTTATCCTGATAGAAAATCAGGATCTGGATGAAGACGAAGTTATGATGACAGCTCTGGATGCCGGTGCTGAAGATTTCAATGCTTTGGATGATGTTTTCGAGATACTGACAAATTATAATGATCTTCATTCCATTACCAGAAAAATGGAACAGGCAGGATATGTAATTAAACAGGCAGAGTTGACTAGGATACCTCAGAATACGATAAATTGTGATAATGTTGCCGAAAAATTGCTTAAATTAATCGATAATCTTGAGGAACATGAAGATGTTCAGAAGGTATATGCTAACTTTGAAATTTCCGATGAAGTTCTGGAAAGGATTTCGGAAGATTGATAATCCTAGGAATTGATCCGGGAACATTGGAATGTGGCTATGGTATACTGGAGATCAAGAATAGAACAATCACAGGAGCCGGTTGCAATGTGATCAGGATCGACCGCGAATTATCCCTGCCTTTGAAACTTGTGGAAATTTACAATGAGATATCCAAAATTGCAGATGACTATCAACCTGATGTCGCTGCTGTTGAATCTATTTTTTACGGTAAAAATATCAGTTCAGCCTTCACTCTTGGTCATGCCCGTGGGGTAATTTTACTGGCTTTGGCAGAGAAAGGTATTCAGATTAATGAATATTCACCCAGAGAAGTAAAAAAATCTGTTGTCGGCAATGGGAACGCTTCTAAAGAACAAATTCAATACATGCTGAAAAAAATTCTTAACCTCTCTTCTGAATTTGTCTCCCAGGATGCCAGTGATGCTCTCGCCATTGCACTCTGTCATTTCAATAAAATCAAATTTCTGGTAAATGTAGCAGAAAGGTAAAAAAAATGATAGCATATCTGCGGGGAATTTTAACCTGGAAAAGCCCACTCATGATCCATCTCGAAAGCGCGGGTGTCGGCTATGCCGTTCATATTCCCCTCAGCACTTATGATCATTTGCCCGGACTGAATGAAGAACTGAAACTACAGATTCACTATTCATTCAATGAAATGGATGGAGTTCGCCTTTTCGGATTTTTAACTGTTGCTGAAAAAGAACTCTTTCGAAATCTGATTTCTATCTCAAAGGTCGGTCCCAAAATAGCACTTTCAATACTATCAGGCCTCTCGGTACAAGATTTTGTTCTGGCTGTTCAGAGAAACGATACCAGCTTACTGTCAACAATTCCCGGAATCGGGCGTAAATCAGCTGAAAGATTGATCATCGAATTGAAAGATAAACTTGTTGATCTGAATCCCGACAGCGACCTGAAACAGAAAGGGTTATTACCCGATGATCTGATGGCAGAAGCAGAATCTGCATTGCTGACTCTTGGTTACAGACAGGTTGACATCAGTAAAACCTTATCTGCGTTATGCAGGGAAAAAGAATATTCCGGTTCTCAGGAACTGGTAAAAGAGGCAATCAAATTCCTTTACCGGAAGAAAAATATATGATAAACACCAGATCAGAAGCATATAAGATTATCCTAAAAGTATTGCAGAAAGGTATTTATTCCGGTAAACTGCTAGAACAGTCAATCCGAAAAACCGATTTTGAATCTCTAGATAAAGCACTGCTTTATCAGCTTGTTAAAGGCGTGATAAAACTGCAGAATAATCTCGACTATATCAGCGCACGTTTCATCAACCCCGAAAAATTCAGGAATACTCCGCTCAAATTGAAGATACTCTTGTATCTGGGGATTTATCAGCTTGTTTATTGTGACTCAATCCCTGAACATGCAGCTTTAAATGAGACTGTCGAACTGGGTAAGAAATTATTCGGGGATAAAGTTGCCGGATTTGTAAATGCAGTGCTCAGAGCTGTCCAGAAAAATGATCAAATCATCTATCCGGAGGATACTCCGTTGAGATTGTCAGTCCGGTATTCCTTTCCGATAGATTTGATCAAAATCTGGCTTTCATTGTGGGGTGATGAGAATACAGAAAAACTGTGTCGGTATTTTAATCAGACTCCACTTCTCAGTATTCGTATAAATAGATACGCTACGGATCGCGAGAAATTGTTGAAATATTTTTTACGCAGAGGCGTTGAATTAGATTCTGTTAAAGCTTCTCCCAATATGCTGATAACTTCCCAAACAACAGAAGTTCTCGAAGATGTTGCCTTCAGCGAAGGTTATTTCTCCGTACAGGATATATCGGCAGCTCTTGTTGTAGAATTAATGGATCCGAAGCTTGACCAGTCAATTCTTGATTTGTTTGCCGGTCCCGGAGGTAAAGCAACCTATGCCTCAGAAATAATGCAGAATACCGGAGAATTGGTGGCAGTTGATAAATTCCCGCTGAAAGTAAAAAAAATTAAACACAACGTAGAAAGATTACAGATTTCGAATATGAAAATTATCAATGAGGATGCTTTCAACTATGGTCCTGTGGCTCCAGCATTTGATCGGGTACTGCTCGATGTTCCATGTACCGGATGGGGAGTGTTCCAGAAAAAAGCTGAACTTCGCTGGCAGTTCAACCAAGACCTGAAAAGCCTGCTTTTACTTCAGGAAAATGCCTTGAAAAAAGGAGCATTGTTTGTCAGAGAAGGGGGATTCCTCGTTTACAGTACCTGTACTCTAAATCCTGATGAAAATGAGCACCAGGTGGAAAAATTTCTGGAAAAAAACCGGAATTTCAAACTTGTCCCAGCTTCTGAAAGCATTCCGGTAAAGTATACCAATAAGGATTATATGATTACTTTACCATTTAAACATAATATGGATGGCGCTTTTGCAGCTAAAATGCAGAAATTATCTTGAAGGAGTTTTTGATGATGCGCAAATTTAAGGCTCTACTTGTATCTCTCGGGATCCTTATGCTGATCTTTGTGTCCGGATTTGTCGGCATTAATATTATTATGAAGATCGCGGTCGGGCATGGTAATGAAATTGAAGTACCGGATCTTACCGGAGTAGATTTTAATGTTGCTCTTAAACAATGTGCCGATCTTAATCTCTATCTCGAACAGAAAGAGTTTATCCATAATGATGAAGTAGAACGGGGCAAGATAATATCTCAGGATCCACATCCTAATATTAAAACCAAAAAATTCAGGACTATTAAAGTTGTCGTAAGCGAAGGACCCGAAATGGTTCGAATTCCCTTTCTGGAAAATCTCTCAATTACAGAAGCAAAACTCAGATTGGAAAACGTAGGATTATATCTGGGTGAAAAAAAATATCGTTATTCCGATGAAGTTGAAAAAGATAAAATCATCTATTCTCAACCACCCGCAGATGATCTGATCGCCAGGAAAAGTGATGTACAGGTAGTGGTAAGCCTGGGTAGACTTACCAATAGTTCCGAACGGACAGATCATTGGAAGGACTTGCTGGATAATAATTAATAGTCTGAAAACATACTTATTAACTGGCTTTTCACTTGTTTTTTTAGATACGATTACAGTAGTTTTGTAACATTACTTTGAATGCACATCTCTAACTGCTTTAAAATAGGGAAGATAGAGCCGTCATTGTCAAGTACGTAAAATTTTCCGAAAAAGAGTTAAGATTATATAAATAAAATAGTTGACACATTATCAAAGCATGTAGATATAGTACTAAAATCAAGCTTGAGAAACAGCTTGATTCAGAATATTTATCAAAAGAGGATTCTTATGGATGAAAGCTTGTACACTGCAAAGAATATCAAGGTCCTGAAAGGTCTTGAAGCTGTTCGAAAGCGTCCTGCCATGTACATTGGAGGAACGTCGGAGCGGGGTTTACACCACCTTGTATATGAAGTGGTTGATAACAGTATCGATGAAGCTCTCGGGGGATACTGTGATAAGATTCAGGTTACAATTCACGCGGATGGAAGTATATCAATCGAGGATAACGGACGTGGAATTCCCGTTGAGATGCATAAAACCGAGAAAATACCTGCTCTTCAGGTGGTCATGACAGTTCTCCATGCTGGCGGGAAGTTCGACAATAAATCCTACAAGGTATCAGGTGGTTTGCACGGAGTTGGTGTTTCGGTTGTAAACGCACTTTCAGAACAGCTTGATGTTGAAGTTTATAAAGATGGTAAAATCTATCATCAGACATATTCACGGGGAATCCCCACCACTGGTGTCGATGTCATCGGGGAAACAAAGAAAAGAGGCACAAAAACAAGATTTATCCCGGACAAAGACATTTTTGAAACAACCTATTTCAGTTTTGATTATCTTTCTGTCCGTTTGCGGGAGCTTGCCTTTTTGAACCGGGGAATAAGAATAATCCTGATAGATGAAAGAACGGATAAAAAGCATGATTTCAAATATGATGGCGGGATCAATTCTTTTGTGAAATATCTTAATGAGAATAAGAAATCTCTTTTTGAGGAACCTGTTTTTATTGAAGGTAAGAGGAATGGACTTGAATTTGAGGTTTCGATCCAGTACAATGAAGGATTTCAGGAGATAATTTACAGTTTTGCCAATAATATCAATACCATTGAAGGCGGTACACATCTCAGCGGTTTCAAATCAGCACTGACACGTGCAGTAAATGCCTATATAAAAAATGCCGGCATGCTGAAAAATGAGAAAATATCACCCGGAGGCAGTGATATTCGAGAAGGTATAACTTCTGTGGTAAGCGTTAAACTTGGAAATCCTCAATTTGAAGGGCAGACAAAAACAAAACTTCAGAATTCAGATGTTGAAGGGATCATCAATTCAATCGTTTATGAAAAGCTGATGGAATATTTTGAAGAACATCCTTCGGAAGCAAAAAATATAGCCCTGAAAGCAATAGTGGGTGCCAGATCCCGTGAAGCGGCCAGAAAAGCAAGGGAATTAACCCGACGTAAATCTGTGCTGGAGAGCGGAAACCTGCCGGGTAAACTGGCAGACTGTTCAATTCAGGATCCGTCACAGACAGAGATCTTTCTGGTCGAAGGGGATTCAGCCGGCGGTTCAGCTAAAATGGGCAGGGACAGAACTTTCCAGGCGATTCTTCCACTCTGGGGAAAAATGCTGAATACTGAAAAGGCCAGGATAGATAAAGTTCTGAACAATGAGAAAATTCAACCGATCATTCTTGCCCTGGGTGCAGGCATTGGAGAGGATTTTGATATAACCAAATTACGTTATAATAAAATTGTTATCATGGCAGATGCCGACGTCGATGGTCAACATATCGCCACTTTACTGCTGACCTTTTTCTTCCGCTATATGCGCCCCCTTGTAGAATACAGGCATATTTACATCGCGAGATCACCTTTATTTCTTCTTAAGAAAGGAAGGAGTCTGAGGTATGTCTATTCAATTGATGAACGAGATGCCGTTCTGAAAGAATTTGGACATAAGGGAGTTTCTGTGCAACGCTACAAGGGTCTTGGAGAAATGAATGCAGATCAGCTTTGGGAAACAACCATGGATCCGGAAAAAAGGATCCTCACATCGGTGAAAATTGAGGATGCAATTGAAGCGGACAGGATTTTCACGATCCTTATGGGAGATGAAGTCGAACCACGCCGAGCTTTCATCGAAGAGAACGCTAAATACGTAGAGATCGACGTTTAAGCAGGAGGATAAATGATCCACGATAGATCGAGAATAGAAAATATAGAAATCGAAGACGTACTTAAAAAATCTTATTTAGAATACTCAATGAGCGTAATAGTATCACGGGCACTGCCCGATGTTAGAGACGGGCTAAAACCATCACAACGCCGGATACTTTATGCGATGAACGAGCTTAATCTGCTTCCGGGCAGGAGCTTCAGAAAATGTGCAAAAATTGCCGGTGATACATCCGGAAATTATCATCCACACGGCGAGCAGGTTATCTATCCTACACTGGTTAGAATGGCTCAACCCTGGAGTCTGCGCTATATGCTGGTTGATGGCCAGGGTAACTTTGGTTCTCAGGACGGGGATCCACCAGCAGCAATGCGTTACACCGAAGCAAGAATGCAGAAAGAAGCTGTAGACCTGATGGAAGATCTGGATAAGGAAACAGTTGATTTTCAGCCGAATTACGATGATACCAGAACAGAACCAAAGGTCTTCCCTTCAAAATTTCCTAACCTTTTAGTGAATGGTTCTTCCGGGATCGCAGTCGGCATGGCCACAAATATGCCGCCCCATAATATATCCGAAGTCTGTAATGCGATTATCGCACTTATCGAAAATCCCGATCTGATGCCACTCGAATTAAAAAAATATGTCAAAGGACCTGATTTTCCTACAGGCGGTTATATAATTGGCACAGAAGGTATTAAAGATTATTTCCAAACCGGATCGGGAAGAGTTGTCTTAAGGGGCAGGGCTTTAATTGAGACCAAGAACAATGGCACCGAAGCCATTATCATAACCGAGATCCCTTATCAACTTAATAAGACTCTGCTGATCGATAAAATAGTCAGTCTGGTAAAAGATAAGAGAATTGAAGGAATCAGCGATATCAGGGATGAATCTGGTCGCCAGGGTATGAGGCTGGTTATCTCTGTCAAAAAGAATTATGAAGCTAATACAGTTCTAAATAAACTTTATAAATATTCACAATTGCAGGGAAGTTTCAGCGTTAATAACCGAGCACTGGTAAACGGGATTCCTCAAGTTCTGAATCTTAAAGAGTTGATTGAAAAGTACATTGAGTTCAGGCATGAGATTGTTCTACGTCGAACTCAATTCGAACTGAAGAATGCTGAAGCCCGTCTGCATATCCTGGAAGGATTCAGGATTGCTCTGGATAATCTTGATGAAATAATTTCCACTATTCGCGCCTCTAAAACGGTCAACGATGCCAGTGAAAATCTTCAGGCTAAATTCAATTTGAGTGAGATCCAGGCAAAGGCTATTCTGGAGATGAGACTTCAGAAGTTAACTGGCCTCGAGCGGGAAAAGGTTGAAAAAGAATACAAAGAGATCGTCAAAACGGTGAAAAAATTAAGAGAGATCCTCGAAAAAAAAGAGCTGAGGATGAAAATAATCAAAGAAGAAACTCAGGAGATCAAGGAAAAATACGGTGATGAACGACGCACTATTATCCTGGAAGGTTCTTCGGATATTGATACTGAGGATATGATCGCCGATGAAGAGATGGTTGTGACAATCTCACATCAGGGTTATATCAAAAGATTACCTATTGATACTTATCGGAAACAGGGAAGGGGTGGTAAGGGTCTTTCCGGCTCGAATCTTAAGGAAGAAGATTTTGTCGAAAGCATATTTGTCGCTTCCACTCATGCCTATATCCTGTTTTTTACCAACCTTGGTAAATGCCACTGGCTTAAAGTTCACAGAATCCCCAAAGTTAGCAGGCTTGCCCGGGGTAAAGCCATTGTCAATCTGCTCCAGTTAGAAAAAGATGAGAAGATCGAGGCTTATGTTACGGTAAGAGATTTTGATCAGCCATTCTATGTGATCATGGTTACCCGCAACGGGATAGTTAAGAAAACCGAACTCACTGCGTTTTCCCGACCGAGGATTAACGGCATCATAGCACTTAAACTGATCGATGGTGATCAGTTGATAGATGCTCAGATAACCGAAGGGAACAATCATATCATTCTGGCGACTAAATTGGGTTTTGCCAATAGATTTTCCGAAGAGGATATTCGCCCGATGGGCAGAAACTCTCAAGGAGTGCGTGGAATGAGATTAAGATCGGAAGATGAAGTTGTAGCTATGGTGGTTATCAAAAGAGAAGGAACTTTGCTTGCGATCAGTGAAAATGGTTACGGTAAACGCACGATGATTGGAAACTACAAGGTTACCAGACGAGGTTCGAAAGGTGTGATTACTCTGAAAACTACTTCTCGAAATGGCTATCTGATCTCACTTCTTGAAGTTGTAAATAATGATGATCTGATGATCGTTACCAAAGAAGGAATGATCATCCGGCAGGCTGTGGAAAAGATATCCATTATCGGCCGAAATACCCAGGGTGTTAAGCTGATAGAACTTAATAGTAATGATAAGGTCTACGATATTACCAGAATCGCAGCAGAGGAAGAAGAAGATATTGACGAAGATTTTGACGAGTCAGCCCCTGAGGAAGTCATTGAAGAAGATCAGGAATCATTACCAGATGATTCAACCCTCGAAGACGATGATGAATCAGAACAATAATAAGCAAGTAGAAAGGAAAAGTTGAAATGATCTTAAAGGTTCTCCGGTTTATTGTCTGGATAAGTTTTCTTGCGCTGTTTGCTGGTTGTTCACTTAAATACCTTCCTCAGCAAGCTCCCGGAATATCTGTCTCAAATGATATTGCCATTCTGGATATGAAAGATTTTCTGCTCCTCGTGGAGAATAAAAGCTGGAATCGGGAACCGGAAAACCTTGCCGATTACTTTACAACCTTTTATATCTCGATATCCAATAAAACTGATGCTCCGATGACGGTTGATGCTGGAGAGATTAATCTTCTTGATCAGTCTGAAAATCAATATGATGTTATCCCGCTTAATTATATCGAACAACTTCTCCTGCCTGAAGAACTGGAATTCTCGCTGATCAGCGATCTTCAAAATCAACCTCTGATCATAGAGCAATGGAGAGAAGCTAAACAGAATCTGATTACCCATTCCTTCAGCTTCGGTATGATACTGCCGGGAGCGAAAAAGTCCGGATATGTATTTTTTCCTAAATTGAACTCTCAAAATCAGAAATGCCATTTTTTTTATCGGAATTTCGAGATAGTTTTTTTTCGCAAAGATTATCAACCCGATAAAAACTGAATTACATGCAATCTGCAGTAGTTAAATCCAGCCGGAAGATTACTTCCGGCTGTTTTATCTTCCATCCATTTGCCCGATATTACTGTCAGCATTGACAAAAAAAACACGATATTAATTCTCGCTTATAAAATTAAAATCAAAAAGGTATATTTATGTTGGATTATTTAGGTAATGATAAACGAAGTCATCTTGCAGCAGAGCTTAGTTGCAAGAATTCTGGAGAAGAAGTTCATTTGATGGGATGGGTTCATCGCAGACGAGACCTTGGCGGTCTGATATTTATTGATCTTCGCGATGTAAGCGGAATTGTCCAGATTGTCTTTCATCCGGAGAATAATCAGCTTCACCAGAAAGCTGGGAAATTAAGGAATGAATTTGTCATCTCTGTCCGCGGTATTGTCCGAAAAAGAGATGAAAAAAACATCAATCCCGATATGCTCACCGGCATGATAGAAATCGAAGCAGCCCAACTTAAATTATTGAATAATTCAGAGCCGCTTCCGATTCAGATAAATGAAAATATTCTGGCAGAAGAAAACCTGCGCCTTAAATACCGTTATCTTGATCTCCGCAGAGAAAGAATCCAGAAGATTATTCTTCAGCGTGACCAGATAGTATTTGCGATCAGAGAATTTCTGACCGCTCGGAAATTTCATGAAATTGAAACGCCCATCCTGATGAAAAGTACACCAGAAGGTGCAAGAGATTATCT
>JAFGMF010000191.1 GCA_016927675.1 Candidatus Cloacimonadota bacterium | reverse complement strand
TCATCCTCAGGAAGAGCAAACGTCTCTCCCTCAATATCAACTTTTACTTTTTTACTGTCCGGCTCAGTAAATAAAAATTTATTCCCAGTATCAATTGAGATAGTGCGAGAATTGCCCTGTCCTTCAGCCAGCATCTCTGGAGTAGCTCCTTCAAGGATGTAATCTTCACCCTTAACAGAGAAATACAAATTATGTTGCGTTCTGTTAATGATTTTTATCTTGCCTTCCGTTGAACAACCCAATAATAAAATTACAGATAAGAAGATCAAGATTGTCAACTTCACTTTCCTTCCCATTTTTCCTCCAATCATACATCTAAGAAAACATTCATAATGTAAAAATTTCTTGATACGAACTGCCCCAGAGAGAGCTTCGAATAATTCCGCTAATTAAAGAAACAGTTTGCAGAATTTATTTCTGCTTTTAATTCTACTTTTTGAATAACTGCTCGATCGTCTTCACAGAACTGAGAATAGCTGAAGCCTCATAAGGGATTAACACTGTTTTATCCTCTTTTTGCACTATTTCATTAAACGCTTTGATATACTTAACAGCCAAAAGATATTGGGCCGGATCGGTTCCGGTAGCTTCAACTGCTGAAGCTATCTCTCTAATTGCCTTTGCTTCGGCTTCGGCAACCAAGAATTTAGCTCTGGCTTCACCCTCTGCTCGTGTTATACTGGCCTCTTTGTCCCCTTCCGCTACCAGTATTTGTGATTTCTTCTCGCCTTCTGCTTCAAGTATTTTAGCTCTGCGATCTCTCTCTGCCCGCATCTGCTTTTCCATGGCTGTTTTAATTTCCTGGGGAGGATTTATATCCTGTAATTCAACTCTGTTAACTTTGACTCCCCATTTATCGGTTGCTTCATCAAGAATATCCCTCAGTCTCGAATTTATCGTATCCCGGGAAGTCAATGTCTTGTCCAGCTCCAGTTCCCCGATCACATTTCTCAGTGTCGTTTGCGTTAATTTTTCGATGGCATGAGGAAGATTATTAATTTCATAAACTGCTTTTACAGGATCCGTTACCTGAAAATACAGCAATGCATCTATTTCTATCGACACGTTATCGCTTGTGATAACATTCTGACGGGGAAAATCATATACTGTTTCCCGCAGATCTATTCTTGTTTCTGATTTTATCTGAACATATTTGTTTCCCTGAAAATCAGTTCTTACAAATCGCCAGTTGATAGACCGGGATTTATCTATCAGTGGCCAGATAATATGAAGACCGCTTTCAAGAGTGCGATTATACTTCCCCAGTCTTTCAATGATAATAACCTGAGCCTGTTTTACTATTACGAGACCTTTGGATAATAGAATCAGAACAAATATTGCCAGTATAATAAAGAGAATTGCCATCATTCCTCCCCGGTAATTATTTCAGATACCATTAATTTATTTCCGTCGATATTGATCACTTTGATTCTTGTTCCTTCATTTATGGTTTTATTGGAATCTGAGATAGCTGACCAATCTTCTCCACCAACTTTCACATATCCTCTACCGTTTTCCTGAATTTCTTTGGTAACGATTCCGGTTTTACCGACCAGGGCAAATACGTTTGTCTCTTTCACCGAAGAGATCAATCTTTTACTGAACCTGCGAAGATTAATGAATACAATAAACGTTATTACCGCAAAAAGAAGAATCTGAAATGTTACATCTGTGATAAATATCGAAAACATTCCTGTCAGAATCGCTCCGATACCAAAACTCATGAATAAAAAACCCGGAGTGAAAATTTCTATGATCATACATAGTAAACCTGCTCCAACCCAGATCATCCAGCCATCCATCGGTTACTCCTTTATTAACTCTTCTCTCCTGTTTCGTTTTCTTCACCACTACTTTTGTACTTTCTTTTAATTTTCCGTTTATAAGGCTTGTCAGAATAATAATGATAAGTCGAAGATGAATCTCTGGAAGTTTTTATCCCAACGAGCCTCATTATTTTTAAAAATAAAGTCATGAACAGATAGAAAACCAGCAGACAGATTGTAAGAGCAATTAATGTTATCACTGTAGTCAGTCCAAAAATCCTGACTGCCTTAATAACATTGCTCGAGCTTTTCTGATCTTTAATTACATTTATCAGTAAAGAATAATTTTCGAGATTTCTTTTCCTTATCTCATCCTGATTGGCCAAACTGTCTATTTCCACCTGAATTTTCTCCAACTGTCTGGTGAAATCCTCTACTCTGTCGGGAATAGAACTTTTTTCTATCAGATCAAGCAGCTTATTTTTGGTAATCCTTTTATTTTCCAGATGTGCTTCAATATCAATATTATATTTCGGCGTATCTGAGGTAATAATATCTTCAGCAGTAAAACCAGAAATTGAGGTTAACGCAGTTCTATTGATAGTGAATAAGGATTCCGGTGCTTCATAAACGGTAACGATAAAATCGTTATTTGAGTTAGAAAACACTATTCTGTTGTTTTTATTCTCTAATAGTGCCATAATTTCAGAGTTTAACCTGTTTAGATTATTACTGATGTAAGTGAATCGAACCTTTTTGAAATTTGGAGATTTTTCAAAGAT
>JAFGMF010000190.1 GCA_016927675.1 Candidatus Cloacimonadota bacterium | reverse complement strand
GTAGTTGTACTGCAGCATCATGGATTGTTGTTGAATAAACGGGCAACGGTTCATCCTGCTCTGGCAGAGAAACTGATAAATAAAGAATCCGTAACCGAACGGATCGTTGTTGACGGCAATTGCATCACCAGTCGAGGACCCGGAACTGTCCTGGAATTTTCCATAAAGTTGATCGAGCTTCTCTTTGATCGTGAAAAGGCTGATCGAATAGCAGGTCCAATGCTTATCCGATCATGATAAAGATAAATTGATTGACAGCTGAAAGCAGGCTTAAAAAATATGACTCATCTTAGATTCTTTTGTGTTTTTAAAGGGAGTTAATAATGAAAAAGGGTATTCATCCTAAATACGAAAAGGTAATTGTTACCTGTGCCTGTGGCAATAGTTTTGAAACGAAGTCAACCAGCTCAGAGCTCAAAGTTGAGATCTGTTCCAATTGTCATCCCTTCTATACAGGGAAACAAAGGACAGTAGCCAAAGCCGGTCGAGTAGAAAAATTCAACAAAAAATACAATACGAAAACAGAAAATTAGCAAAAAATTTTTTTCAGCACCACAATTGTAATAATCAGTTGTGGTGTTTTTTTATTCAGGGATTGATAAATGAAACTCTCATGTTTGAGACAAACACACAGGATGATTAGAAAATCAACCCACGCCAACCTGCTCCAGTTATGGATTTCAATGGTTGAAATACAATGATTAAGCAGAAATCGTATTTTCACCCTCTATCTGTTTTTATCCTGAAAGATTCGGGATTACGCTGGACAAATACGTCTGGTGAATGTCGGATACAAGCGACAATAAAATAAAAAAAGGAATTTAATCACATGAAAAATAAAAAGACTATCGAAATCGGGGGACAGGCGGTTATTGAAGGTGTTATGATGCGAGGGCCGGAACATCTTTCGACAGCGGTTCGCCGGAAAGACAAAACGATTGAAGTAAAAAAAATCAAATTTATCAGTAAAACAAAAAACAAGGGATTTTACAGTTTTCCGATCATTCGAGGCTTTGTATCTTTGATCGAAATGATGATCATTGGCATAAAAACTTTAAATTTCTCTGCTCAACGGGCTGAACTGGACTGGGTAGAAGAAAAACCTCAGAAAGAAAAATCAAACAACAGGAAAAAATTTGAAGAGGCGATGAGTTATCTTATTGCTTTCGGGCTGGCATTTCTATTGTTTGCTTTCCTGCCTTATCAGATTGCTTCCTGGCTTAAACTGGCAAAAGAGAATATCTATTTCAATCTTTTTGCGGGATTACTCAGGATCATCTTTTTTGTTGTCTATGTCTGGCTGATCGGAAAAATGAAAGATGTCAACAGGCTTTTTCAATATCACGGAGCGGAGCATAAATCAGTTTATGCTTATGAAGATAACAGTGAACTGCTGCCAGAATCTGTAGATAAATATACAACGCTGCATCCCCGCTGTGGCACCAGTTTTATTTTTATTGTACTACTGATCGCCATTGCGGTTTTCTCTGTTGTTGATACAGTGATCGCCAGGTATTTTGGAGTTCCTTCGCTTCCGATAAGATTAGGATATCATTTTCTTCTGCTTCCATTTATTTCAGGATTTTCTTATGAGATCCTCAAGTTGTCCAGTCGCAATATCAGGCATCCCCTGGTAAGATTGCTGACAGCACCTGGACTGGCATTGCAGCGGATTACCACGCAACCGCCGGATCACGAGCAGATCGAGGTTGCTGTGGTTGCTTTGAAATCAGCTCTCGATCTTGATTTGTCGGCTCATAAATCAATTAAAGTGCTGGATGAAGTATGATCCCACAAGAGAAAATAAAAAATCTCAAAGCTGAATATTCCAGATTAAAGGACGAAATTATTGATACTTCGAATATGAGCGATCAGAAGTACTATCGCAAAATATCGCGTCGGTTCAGGGAACTGGAAGAGATTCTCCAGACTCAAGCCAGGATCGAACAGCTGAAGAAGGAATTAAAGGCAAATGAGATTCTGATCCGGGAAGATGATGAAGAAATGATGGAACTTGCCCAGGAAGACAGCATCCACCTGGAACAGGAATTGGAAGAAGTTACTGAACATTTGAAAGAATTACTGATACCTTCCGATCCCAATGATGAAAAGGATGTTATCATTGAGATCCGGGCTGGTACAGGTGGGGAAGAAGCAGCGCTGTTCGTGGCAGATCTTTATCGGATGTACAGTTATTTCGCCGAAAAAAAAGGCTGGAAGCAGACGATTCTTTCTTCCAACCCCACCGGAGTAGGCGGGTTTAAGGAGATTATTTTCTCTCTTGCCGGAGAAAATGTTTACGGAACAATGCGTTTTGAAAGTGGTGTTCATCGTGTTCAGAGGATTCCTGAAACAGAATCTCAGGGTAGGATCCATACTTCGGCTATCTCAGTAGCAGTTTTACCCGAAGCGGATGAAATTGATCTCGAAATCAATGAAAAAGACCTGAAAATTGATGTATACCGATCGTCCGGGCATGGCGGGCAGAGTGTAAATACAACCGATTCTGCAGTCAGGATAACCCATCTTCCTTCCGGACTTGTTGTTACCTGCCAGGATGAGAAATCCCAATTGAAAAATAAAAACAAAGCGCTAAAAGTATTGCGATCCCGATTGCTGGATTTAGAAATTGCCCGGCAGGAGTCTGAAATAGCCAGTTCAAGAAAATCTCAGGTGGGTACCGGAGATCGCAGCGCTAAGATAAGAACTTATAATTTTCCCCAATCAAGAGTAACAGATCACAGAATAAATTTGACATCATACCGTCTCAACTCAATTATGGTCGGCGAATTGGATGAATTTATCGAAGCACTGAAACTTGCTTATAAAAATGAGAAGCTCAATAGTGAAAATTAAATGATATTTTATTTTATCTTGATCATTATCTTCTTTCTGTTGTCAGCTTTTTTTTCCGGAATGGAAACGGGATTGATTTCCGT
>JAFGMF010000189.1 GCA_016927675.1 Candidatus Cloacimonadota bacterium | reverse complement strand
TAAAGGTGTTTCGGCATATTTCCAGACATTATTATCGGCAAAAACATAGACAGTCTGAGGATGCCCCCAGGCCATGGGTTTGCGGGGATCAATCAACTTTTTCCCGGACCGGTTCTCATTTGATGGCGAACAGGCAAGTAAAAGGAAAATCATGGTTAACAGAATTAAAATTTTCTTCAATATTCTCTCCTGATTATTGTGCGCATATAGATCAGACCTGAAAAAATCGTCAAGAAAGCAATTATCCAGAAGAAAACATCCATAATTGTACGGAAAGATTTTATCCAGGGTAAATCATATGAAGAGGGGATTAAAAATGAATGTACAAGTAAAATTACGATAACAGCAGTCATCTGCATTACGGTTTTTATTTTTCCCCAGATATTAGCCGGAATTATGATGTCATGCCGGGCAAAAAATTCTCTGAAGATCGATACGATGATTTCTCTGAATATTATGATTCCGAAAACAATCAAATTTATGTAATGCAGCTTTAGATACAGGGCAAGTAGAGCAGAGATGATCAGAATTTTGTCTGCCAGAGGATCCATTATCTTACCAAAGTTGGAAATTACTTTAAGGCGGCGAGCCAGCATTCCATCCAGATAATCTGTGATACTGGCGACAATAAAGACTATGGTTGCCCAGATAATACCGTTGGCTTGTGGATAAAAGAAGATCAGCCAGATAAAAACCGGAACCAGCAGAATCCGTAATATTGTGAGCGAATTGGGAAGATATGCAGTCATCAGATTTTATTCTCCTGGATTACTGCAGAAATCAGGGCAGTAAAGATCAAAACAATGAATTCGATACCCCAGATCCTCAAATCGACAAAATATCTTACATAATGAAGGTAATAAGCAGTTTGAAAAAGTGCAAACACAATCAAAAAAGGCAAGATAATAAGGATCAGAGAAGTGGTGATAAACTGTTTTCGCCGGAGACCCATTTCTCCTCCGGAGAGTTTATATATTCGCCAGAATTCATTGCGCCGACTCTCAAAATGTATTCTCAGCAGGATCAAAATGAGGAGACAGAGAACAATTGCCAGGATATTAACAGCATGGTAGATTTTATTTAAAAACTCAATTTTATTCTGAGTCGAATACCAGTTTTCATCATTGTAATTCATGATGATTTCCGGATAGTCTTCTGCAAGCATCTCTTCCAGCTCAGATTTCTCCGGAGCCAGAAACTTGCCGGCATCAACATACATTTTTATCACATTCGGGAGGGAAAAATCCTTCAGGATATCCCTGGCATATTCTAAATTATAGGCTTCGATCAAACGTGCATTGATCAGGGAATCAACTTCTGTTTCCAGCCTTCTGAGATAGGGGTATTTCCTGAGTTTTTCCGCCAGTGAATCCACAGTGCTTCTTTGTGGAATGAAGTAAATGATCGGAACGCTTGATAACTCACGATAATAATAATTATGCTGCTGCTGGTAGACCAGATGAAGCAAATTCCAGGCAGAAAGAATAAAAATCGCAATTATGATCTGGATGATAATTCCGGTTTTCACAGTTTCACCATTTTTTTTTCTACTATCCGGTAATAATAATCAAAATTCTCCAGCTTGGCAGTCGATGTAGCAATAATTGTCGCTCCATTATTCAGGGCATATTCACAAACATCCAGGGCTTTAACCAGATTAATCTCGTCAAAATATGTGTCCATATCATCAAGCAGCAGAATGTGAGGTAATTGAACAGCAGCCCTGATCAATTCTATGAACTTGGCTGCCGAGAATGAGATCAGTTTTGCCTTCAGACCAATCAATTCACTCAATCCGACATTGTTGCACAGATCCGTTATCTTCTGTTTCTGCCTGATAGTAATTTTATGAAAAGGCAGAGTAATATTGCGCCAGACGGTTTCTTCGGGTAAAATTCGGGGAATGGATTCGATGAAAATGGTCTTCTTCCGTTTTTTATAGAACAGGGGAGTTCTTTCTTTGATTTTAATACTGCCTTTGTAAGCGGTGAAAGTACCATGAATTGATTTCAGAAAAATACTCTTTCCCGAACCGTTTCTGCCAAGCAGATTGAACTTCCTGCCGCTTTCCAAAGCTAAATTATCAGCTGAGAGAAACATTTCCTTCTTAAAAGTAACCGAATAATTCTCAATTTCCAGCATTATTCATCCCATCAAATCCGATCACTACGGTTTAATTCTGATAAGCCATAAAAGAGCACTGTAATTACTGTTGGCTCTTTTATGTCAGCCGAAATTATTTTCTCGGCAATTTTTAGGTCAACCTTTTTTGCTGTTTTTTCAATTTCCGGTAATCTGCTTGCGGGATATAATAGATAAGCTCTTCCTTCAGGTTTGAGATATCTGGCAACTGCTTCGATTACTTCCGGAAGGCTGCAGGTGATTTCATGACGGGCAATAGCTCTCTGCGGTTTTGGGCTTATTCTGCCTGAATCAACCGGATAATAAGGAGGATTACAGGAAACAATATCGAATTTCTCAGGAATCAGATCGTGATCTCTGAGATCACCCGTAACGAAGTTTATCTGTTTTTTTAAGGTTATTGCATTGGCTCTGGCAAGATTGATCAGATCCGTCTGAATATCTATTCCGGTTATCATCCATTGAGGTCGATAATGAGCTGACATTAATGCAATTATGCCGGATCCTGTTCCGATATCCAGCATTTTTGTCTGATCCTGTTGATTGTCTTCAAGAATTTTAAAGACTAATCGAGCCGTGTCTGATGATACACCGTGGCTGCTGGAGTCCTGAAAAATCTTACCTCCGAAAGGGAGTTCTACTTCTCTGAGAGAAGCTGTGCTGTTAATCATTTGTGTGTCCAAAACCACCATCTCCTCTGGCAGTCTGATCTAGATTTTCACTCTCTTCGAAGTTGATTTCTTGATACCGCGTGATCACCATCTGGGCAATTCTTGTTCCCGGTTTCACACAATATGATTCTGCACCGAAATTGAACAGGATCACTTTGATTTCACCTCGATAATCCGCATCAATAGTACCCGGAGAATTCAAAATACCAATCCAGTTACGAAAAGCTAAACCGCTTCTTGGGCGGATCTGTGCTTCAAATCCGATTGGCAGGGCAACTGCTATGCCGGTGGGAATCAAGGCGACCTTGCCGGCTGCGATGATAATATCATCATTGTTAGCTGAGTAGAGATCATAACCGGCAGCATGCTCTGTCATCCGCCTGGGAATCATTGCATTTTCCTTCAGTTTTTGAATCTTTACTGTAATCATAACATGATCCTTGAATAATGTCTATTATGCAAAAAAGGTTTCTTCACTACAGAAGAAACCAGTAAATAAACTAAATTTTCTGTTCTGTTCAGAATTTACGGGTTAAGACAAAATCACAGAGAAGCAGTAGGATTTCTGCTTTTTCTCCGTAAGGTGCAAGCAGATTTCTTGCTTCGGTGATGTACTTCTCAGCCATCTTTTTCGAATTTTCCAGACCGTAAACAGCCGGGTAAGTTGCCTTGTTCATCTTTTTATCTTTGCCGACGGTTTTCCCAAGGCTTCTCTGGTCTCCTTCAATATCGAGAATATCATCAACGATTTGAAAAGCAAGACCCAGCTTCTCCCCGAATTTCTCCATTCTAGCCAAATCTTCTTCCGAAGCTTCTGCCAACTCACAACCCATCCTGATGGCGAGATTAATCAAACGGGCTGTTTTATTCTTATGAATATAATCAAGAGTTTTTGCCTCGACCTTTTTACCTTCACTGAGGATATCCACCATCTGACCGGCAATCAGCCCATCATGACCAGATTCCAGAGCCATATTTCGAATAAAATTCAATTTCATCTTTTCATCGATTTCGGCATTACAGATAGCATCAAAAGCAAAAACCAGCAGAGCATCTCCAGCCAGCAGAGCTATATCAGGACCATAGATAACATGACAGGCCTTTTTCCCTCGACGATAATCATCATTATCGATTTCGGGAAGATCATCATGAATCAGGGTATAGCTGTGCAGCATTTCAACAGCTCCGGCAAGCAGAAGAGTTTTTCTGATCTCATTTCCAAAGAGAAGATAAGAATGGATCAGAAGATAAGGGCGCAACCGCTTTCCGCCGGCGAAAAGAGTGTGCCTGATCGCCTTATGGATCTGTTTCGGATATTCATCTTTGCGAGGCAGAAAACGATCAACTTCAATATTGACCAACTCTCTTTTCTCTTTAAGATCTTTTTTCAACAACATTTTATTCGGACTCATCTATACCTCATCCCGATCCGGATCAGTATCTTCAGAAGCTTTATCAGATCGGGAAATCTTTTCAATTTTGGTTTCGACATCAGTCAGTTTTTTCTGACAGAGTTCTATCAATCGGGAACCTTCCTCAAATAATTTCACTGCCTCGTCCAACTCGTTCACCCCGGATTCCAAACGGGCAACTATTTCTTCCAGACGGTTTAAGGCAGTTTCAAATTTCAATCTTTCATTTTTCATCATTCACCAGATTTCAAACAATTATTATAGATTGAGTTTAAAGCTATGTTTTAAGGGCAGATAAAGACAGTTAATTATTTGTAAGAATTATATCTTCTTCCAGTTTATTGAGATAATCATAAGGATCACGATATTTATTGTATCTCAGCACTTCATAATGAAGATGTGTACCGGTGGATCTGCCTGTATTACCCATGAGAGCGATGATCTCACCTCTTTTCACCGCATCCCCTTTTTTTACCAGTATTTTATGAAGATGGGCATAGGTCGTCTGATAGCCGAATTTATGACCAATTGCTATGTACTTTCCAATATTCTTCTTTGTCCCGATATCTTTTATAACTCCATCGGCAGTGGCATAAATGGGAGTCCCCGTCTTATTGCCGAAGTCTATCCCATAATGAAAAGATCGCGTTTTCGTTATCGGGTGAAGGCGCCATCCGAAACCATCGGAAATCCGACCATATGTTGGATATATTGAAGGAGTATTTCTGTAAAGCAACTCTTTCAATTTTACGTTGTCAAGAAGCTCCTGATGACTGCCGTAATCAAACTCCAGCTTACTCTTGAGTTGAGTTAATTTGCCCAGAACAAGATTGTATTGCAGATTCAAATCCCGGCTGAAATTCATAAATGTGGTGTCAACCTGTGGGAGACCACCAATACCCATCTCACGGATCTCTTTGTTGATCGTCTTAAAATTCTTCTCTACCCGGATCTGATCTTCCCATTCTTCCATCAATCTGAGTTTCGTCAGAATGGAATCAAGCTCAACAGAAAGATCGTTTATTCTGGAACGCAATAAACGGTTTTCAGTTAATATCTGATTTGCTTTAATGATTTTATCCTGGTTGTATCCGATCATGATCACGGATATGACCAGAAAACAGACTAAAGCCACGGCGAAAACAACAAGACCGATGCCCAGCTTCTTTGAGATACTCAACGTCATCGGTTTTACTGATTCCGTCGAAAAAACTGAAAAATGCCACCTTTTCTTAATAGCCATTCTGCTCCTTATACATTGGTTCACAAAACATTAGATTTCTTGATTGATGTCAAGGTTTTTCAATGAATAAAGAGTTTTCTCCAACTTGATGTTAAATGTAACTTCTAAAAAAATATAAATTTCTGTGATTCGGTCAGCAAAAAATAATTTCTGCTCCTGATCCAGTGGTAGTTCTATAAAATAATATCAGATGTTTTTGCATGTTCTTGCTAACGTGAATATCGATCTATTGCATATAAAAACAGTGTGAGAGCACAGGCAATGTTAAGTGAGGAAGCTGCACCCTGCATGGGAATTCTGATCATTGCGTCTGCCAGATTCCGAAGATTTTCATTTAGCCCGTAAGTTTCGTTTCCTATCAGCAGACAATATTCCCGCACAAATGCCACATTATCGATCTCTTCAGAACCACCGGCACTGGTACCGTAAATGGTAAAACCTGGATTTTCTTTTTTCAATCGTTTGAATATCTGCAGAAGTTCCTGATTGGAAGCGATCTGGATGGGGGGAAGATTAAACACCGTCCCACGACTGGCTGATATCACTGCGGGATCATAAGGATCGGCACCATGGCCACTGATCAAAATAAGGTCGATGGCAAAAGCGTCACAACTGCGGATCATCGTTCCAAGATTACCGGGACTGATGGGACGATCCAGAAGCACGATTTTTTTCAAACCGGTTATATCCACACAGGCGGCAGAAGTATCAGGATATTCTGCGATAAGAATAAGTTCGGAGGGGATTTCCTTGCCGGAAAGTTTTTCCAGCAGAGACGCTTTCAGGGAATAAAGATTCGAGTAAACAGCAGTATCAACGATATTCTGAGCCCAGTCTGATAAAAGTTTATCTCTGTTGATAATAATTGAATCAATTTTTGCACCTGATTTCAAACACATGTTAACCGGAATTACCCCTTCAACAAAGATATTTCCATATTTTCGACGCTTGTTACGGTTGTCTCTGATCGAGGTAAAAATCTGGTAAATATCATTATCGGAATTTATATAAACAGGTTTGCCAGCCATTTTCATTCTCCCGGGTTATTTTTCTGCCAGTTTCGGATTGCCGAAAACAGATCGTCACGGCAAAGATCATTATACAGCTCGTGATAGCCGCCGGGGAATTCCAGCAGACTTACCAGGGTTTTATCGGCACTGGCAACAAAACGCCGGCTGCCTCCTAT
>JAFGMF010000188.1 GCA_016927675.1 Candidatus Cloacimonadota bacterium | reverse complement strand
GGCAGTTTACACAAACAACTGTTATACTGCGGCTTTTCGTGGTTTTGGATCTCCACAGGTGATCTTTGCCCAGGAATCTCTGATGGATGAAATTGCTCAGGAATGCGGTTTGACTCCTCTGGAGATCCGTCGTTTGAATGGATATGGTCAAGACAGCGTAACTGCCAGTGGTCAACGTTTAAGTGATCATGAAGTATCTCTGCAGCAGGTTTTAGATCAAGCTGTAGAAAAATGTGATTATAATATCCGGATGAAAAAATATCAGGAACTCAATAAAAATCAGCAATTGTATCGATATGGAATTGGTATTGCCTGCAGTTACAGAGGGTGTTCCCTGGGAGCAGAGGGAACCGATGCAACCTCGGCAATTGTATCCGTTCAGGCTGATGGAAGTGTATATCTGCTGGCTGCTCTAAATGAAAACGGGCAGGGATTAAGAACAACCTTCTGCCAGATTACTGCCGAAATACTTGGTGTACCCTTATCGAGGATAGTGTTTCTTGAACCTCAAACGGCAACGATTTCCGATGGTGGACCGACGGTAGCTTCCCGTTCAACATTAATGGGCGGAAAAGCCATTGAACTGGCAGCATCACAGGTCAAAGAAACGATTTTTACCGCCAACAGGGATCTTTTAAAAACCCGGGATATCGGAAAAATCCGCTGGGAAGATAATAAAATCATCAATCCCGGTAAAAAAATCTCGATCGACTTTCCGGAAGCAGCGGCAAATGCTTACCGGCAAGGCAGAAATCTCTCTGCATACGGCTGGTATAAAGCTCCCGAAGTGAACTGGGAAGAAAAAACCGGGCAGGGTAATGCCTATTTCACATACGTTTACGGTTGTCAGGTCGTAGAAGTAAAAGTTGATCAAGAAACAGGGAAAATTGATATCCTGGAAATAACGGCTGCCCATGATGCCGGCAGAATCATTAACAGACTGGGCGCAGAAGGTCAGCTGCAGGGAGGAGTCGTTCAGGGAATCGGTTATGGTATCTTGGAAGATTTCAACCAGCAGTTGGGAACAGTGAAATCTGTTAATTTCGATGAATACTTAATCCCTACTATCAAAGATATTCCCAGGATAAATGCCATCTTTGTTGAAAATCCAGACAAATATGGCCCTTTTGGCGCTAAAAGTCTGGGGGAGCCAACTCTGGAACTCACGGCTGCTGCAATCAACAATGCTGTATCAAATGCTCTAGGAAGAAGGTTTTATGAGCTTCCACTCACACTTGAGCAGATATTTCTCGGAAGACATCTGCATAAACCTGCACGACAAAGCGAAAAAGCTTTGACCACGGATAAAATAGGGCTTTCAAATGCGTCTTTGCAGAAATGCAAGATCGTTACTCCAAAATCTTTCTCGGAAGCTCTCAGGCTGATGTCCGAGGACAGATTCAGGATTTTGGCGGGAGGAACTGACGTTTTAGTTCAGGCAAGACATCATCAGCAGCCTGTAAATCTAATTAATGTCGGTGGATTTCCGGAGTTAAAAAAAGTCGAAGACATCGGTAACACAATCGAGATAGGAAGCGGAGCAACAATTAGTAAAATATTAGAAAGCAAACAGATAATAAAGTATTTTCCTCTGTTGCGAAAAGCATGCAGTTTGATCGGTTCAAAGCAGATCAGAAACAGAGCTACCATTGGCGGTAATATCGTTAATGCTGCGCCCTGTGCCGATTCTGTCCCTCCTCTGATACTCTACGGAGCCTCGTATGAACTTGTTTCTTATCAGGGGAAAAGACTGGTATCTGCTCTTGATTTCACTGAAGGCAGTTATCAGACCTGTATCCGTCCAGAAGAAATTATGACAAAGATTATTTTACCAAAACCGGAGCATCGATTTTATACTGCTTATTATCAGCTGGGACGGAGAAATGCTGTTAACATTACCCGAATGAGTATCAGTGCTGCAATAGCATTTACAGATAATACCAATCTAGTAAAGGAATGCCGTCTGATTGACGGAGCGATGTTCAGCAGACCTTATCGTCTGGGAATAATAGAGAATTTATTAACAGGAAAAATACTGGTAAGTGATCTGATTTCAGAAATTTCAGAACCACTTGAACAGTTCTGCCGTGAGCAGATTGGCAATCGCTGGTCTTCAGACTACAAAATTCCTGTTTTTATCAAGCTTGTCATCAGAGCATTGAAGGATATTGCCCGTGAAAGAGGTTTGATTTGAAAACACTTCCTGGATTTGAAGAATACTATATTCCGGTTTAAACCGGAGAGGGGTTTTAATCATATGGAATTAAATTTTACCGTGAATGGAGAAAAGGTTAAGATAACAGTAGAATCTCATCTGCGGTTGATCGATATTCTGCGGGATAAGCTAGGGCTTACAGGTACTAAAGAAGGTTGCGGGATCGGTGAGTGTGGAGCCTGCACGGTGATCATGAATAAACAGGCGGTCTGCTCATGTCTGATCATAGCTCCGCAGCTACAGAATGCTGAAATTGAAACTGTTGAAAACCTTGAAAAAAACGATCTTTTATCCAGACTGCAGCAGGCGTTTCTGGATTGTGGCGCTATCCAGTGCGGATTCTGTACACCGGGCATGTTGATGAGTGCCAAAGCATTATTAGATAGCAATCCCTGTCCCACACCCGAAGAAATCAAAGAAGCCCTGGAAGGCAATCTATGCCGTTGTACAGGTTACCTGCCAATTATCGAGGCTATCAAAAAAACAGCTGAAGAAACACAAACAGGCAAAGAATAAGGAATTGAGGATTTACACATAGTTATCAACAGCAAGATATTAAAATTTCAATCCAAGGTATATCCATGTGGATTAATGAGAATTTAACCCTGTAATCATTCAGAAATTTTTGTATTGACTTTAAAACTTCAAATTAAGAAAAGGTTAAAGTTAACTTAAATTTGAAATTGGAGATAATTATGAGGAAATATTTATCTGCTTTGATAGCCCTATCAGCATTCGCATTATTTGCTGAATCAGAACAAATAGTCTATTATGATTCCGACAGGGTTTTAGATCAGAATAAAGACATTCAGGAAGCTCAGACTACTCTTGATGGCGAGATCAGTGCCTGGGAAGCGGAGATTGAAGAGATAGACAGGGATATCCAGTTATTAAGCAGTGAATATGAGGAGAAAAAACTGATCCTTCTGCCATCTGGTCAGCAGGCCCTTGAACAGCAGCTGGAGGAACTGAAATCTCTGAAAAAGGTTAAAATCAAGGAAATTTATGGAGAGAATGGTCGTATCTCTCAGCGGAATAAGGAATTGATTGAGCCGATTATGAATAAACTTCAGACGGTGATAGAAAAACTGGCTATAGAGCAAAATTATTCACTTGTTCTCGATGCTGCTACTGGAGTAATCGGTTATGCCAAGCCGAAGTTGGACATTACAGACGAAATAATCGAAGAAATGGGAAAAACTTTCGGCACTGTTGAAGATGACAACAATATCAGAGGAAAATAAAAAATAAAAAAATCGGAGGAAAATGATGAGAAACATAATTTTGATAAGTATCCTTATGATCTTAGCGGTAACCTGTGTGGCCGAGGATATGAAGTTTGCCATTATCAATGCTGATCGGATCCTGGAAGTATGTAAAGACGGAAAAAGAGTAAAAGGTATTCTAAATGCATTACAGGAAGAATGGAATAACCAGCTTGTGGCCAAGGAAGCAGAATATAAGGCTGCCTATGATGAATATATGAACATGCCGGAAATGGTCACAGATGATTTTAGAAAAGAAAAGGAAAATCAGCTAATCAAGTTGGAAGGAGAGTATACTACTCTTCAGAAAACGATCAACAGCAAAGCAAACAAGAAGCAGGATGAGCTGCTAATGCCAATTTTTGAAAAATTGGGTAGAATCACGGAAGAGCTTTCCATAGAGAGAAATTATCGGGCGATTTTTGATATGACCTTGAGTGGATTTGTCTATGTGGATTCTACTCTTGATGTTACAGAAATTGTTATCCAGAAAATGGATGAGGGTGTAGAGTAGCCTAACGAATTATTATCAACATGAGAAAATTTAAAACAAGATTCCCCGTAAAAGAACTGGCTGCCAGAATACCTGGAAAAGCAATAATTCTGGAGGACCTGTTATTGGATAATGTCTCCGAATTAACAGAAGCTGACAGAAATTCGGTATGCTTTTTTGAAAATCCCAGATATCTTCCGGCGTTATTGCAATCGGAAGCTGGGTTAATTATAGTCCCTTCAGATTTTGACCCTGCGCTGAAAAAGAATTCGAACCTGGTTTTAACTGAGAAACCATATTTAACATTTATGCTAATGGTACGCACCTGGTTATCCATGGAAAAGCATAACTTTCAACCGTCAATCTCTGCCAATGCATGTATCTCTCCAGAAGCAGTTCTGGGCAAAAATATCAGCATTGGGGAAAATGTCGGGATCAGATCCGGAAGCAAGATCGGCGATCATACTCTGATTGAAGAAAATGTTATCTTAATGGAAAACGTCCGGATCGGCACAAACTGTCATATTTATCCGAATGTTACTCTGTACGAAAATACGGTTATCGGCAACAACGTGATCATTCACGCGGGCTGTGTAATCGGAGCCGACGGATTTGGTTATCAGCTTTACAATGGTATTCAGGAGAAGATTCCTCAAGTTGGTAATGTGATCATCGGAGATGATGTTGAGATCGGAGCCAACACGACAATAGACAGAGCTACCTTAGGATCTACCTGCATTGGTCGGGGTACGAAGATAGACAATTTGGTTCAGATCGGGCATAATTGTATTATCGGAGAACACACCATCATCTGTGCTCAAGTTGGACTGGCCGGTGGAACCAGGATTGGGGATCAGGTTTACCTTGCAGGTCAGGTTGGGGTTGCCGGTCATCTCAAGATCAATGATGGTGCAATGGTAGGGGCTCAATCAGGCGTAAGTGGCGATGTTGCTGCTTCAGCTAAAGTATTTGGTTCTCCTGCACTGGAAGCTGGACTGCGGAAGCGAATCATCGCTTCGGAGAAGAAGCTGCCTGATCTGGTTAAGGCATATAACAGAGCAAATAGAGACAGGGAAAAGCAAGATGAAAGATAATAAACAAACCATTAAGGGTGAAATCAGTTACACCGGAGTAGGGCTGCATTCAGGGCAGATATCCACAATAGTATTCAAACCTGCGGCTAAAGATGCCGGGATAGTATTTGTCCGTTCTGATCTTGAGGGACAACCTGAGATACCTGCTGATATAGATCATGTGATCGATATTTCCAGGGGGACCACCATCGGCATCAATAAAGCTACAGTCGCCACCATCGAACACGTACTGGCTGCGATCAAAGGGCTGAATATAGACAACATCAGGATAGAGGTCAACGGTCCGGAAGTTCCCGTAGCAGATGGCAGTTCAATTGTATTTCTCGAATTGTTAAAGAAAGTGGGAATCGTGCAACAGGATGTAGAAAGAGAGTACCTTGAGTTCGATGAAGCAATCTCATTTTCTGCCCCAGAAGACAATGTTGACATCGTGATAGTGCCATCAGATGATCTGAAAGTCACTTTCATGGTTGATTACAAACAGAAAGCGCTGGGTACGCAATACACTTTTCTTCCATCAATCAAGCACTTTGAGAAGGATTTTGCCTCTGCCCGTACATTCTGCTTTCTGCATGAGATCATCATGCTGAAAGAATCCGGGCTGATCAAAGGCGGGTCTTTAACCAACGCACTTGTCGTTGCCGATCCCAATACACCCGAAGATGAAATTGAACGACTTAAAAAGATCTTTGGTTATCAG
>JAFGMF010000187.1 GCA_016927675.1 Candidatus Cloacimonadota bacterium | reverse complement strand
GCTTCCATTTCGTTAATTTCATCAATTGCAGCTTCATTCAGGCTGTTGTCTGCAGCCATGTATACCAATATCGTCCAATCAGCTCCGGAATTATCACTGCATCCCGTCAGAAAAGCAAAGAGACAAATTCCGGGAATCAGAAAATAAAGGTGCTTTTTCAGATCAGACATAGATTTTTGCCTGTTCAATACCTTTCAAAACTCTGATGGCGCCTTGACTCAAAGCTTCCATCTCTTTTTCTCCGGGGATAACAACGATCTCTCCGAGAAATGAAATTCTTTGTTTTAACTGCCGGACGACAAAATTATTATATGCCAACCCTCCGGTAAGAAAAACAGCATCGATTTCACCTTTTAGAACAGTTGCACAGGCCCCGATCTCCTTGCCTATCTGATAGCACATAGCAGAAAAGATCAACTCTGCCTGGGTATCACCTTGCTGGATCCTATTCTCGATCTCCTGTCCGTCATCAGTGCCAAGATACGCTATCAACCCTCCGGATTTGGTAAACATTTTCTTCAGATCATTATGGCTGTATTTCTGCGAGAAAGCTAATTCCAGGAGATCGCCTATTGGTAATGCTCCTGCTCTCTGCGGAGAAAACGGACCCATCCCCAGCACAGCATTATTAACATCCACAACCCTGCCCTTGAGAATTGCTGCAACACTGATCCCCCCACCCATATGAACGGCGATCAAGTTGGCTGCAGTGAAATCCTTGCCTAACTTACGAGCTGTTAATCTGCCACAGTATTTTATATTCAAGGCATGAAAAAGTGACTTTCTTTCGATCAGAGGACAACCGGAGATCCTGGCAATTTCTTCAAATTCATCTACCGTAACGGGATCGACGATGTATGCGGGTACATTCGCCTGCTGAGCAACTGAACTGGCAATAAAAGCCCCCAGATTGGAAGCATGAATTCTTCCCCATAATTCAGGATTCTTGAGATCGGAAAGCATCTTTTCGTTAATTTCATATGTTCCGCCGGAAACTGCCTTTACCAGGCCACCCCGCCCGACAACGGCATTCAGAGATGCAACCGGAACAGAATGCTCTGCCATTGCCTTGATAACCAGATCCTTCCTGAACTCGTATTGATCAATTATCCCGCTGAATGGTGATAATTCTTCAGTCGTATGCCTTAAGGTTTCAGTAAATAAAGCTTTTTCATCATCGTAAACGGCTATTTTGGTAGATGTTGATCCCGGATTGATCGCCAGCACCCGATATGTCATTGAATCCTCCATAAATATTATTTTGAAGCAATTCTTATAGTGCAAGTACTCACGTCAAATCTTTTTTCCAACTTGATCTCCATAATCATAAGGCACTCATCGGCAGCTCAATAAAACCATTATTCAACCATGAAAATGCACTGAGTCGATAACTTCCTTGGCGTACCAAAGAATTCAATGGTAACTTCGGCACAGGTGTCGAGGATCTCAACAATAAACAAATTTATTTAAATGTACTATCCACGAATCAGAGCAATAGGAGGTTTTTTGCTCGTTTGATTTAGATCTTTAGCTGCAAAAATCGAATTTTACTGATTACAACTCACTGTAGGAAATCATCGGTTGTATATTGACTCGAGTTTTTCAATAAAACTTCCTTCTCTAACTCGACTAGAGTTCATTGACTCCGAGTCGGGTTAGAACGAAATCGGTAATCCAGAGAAATAGCCTCGGGGAATTCTTTTGATTAAATTCCTTACCGGGATAACAATGTCATCATGAGTATTAAATACGAACGTTTTTTTAACATTTAATGCTATAAAATTTACAGAGTGGATAACCATTTTTAATGATGTAACAGACACAGACAAAAGAATTGACACAAAAGAGTGTGAAAAAATTAATGTTCTTCGAGGTTTTAATGAATATAATCAATCATAAAACTGGTTGGATAGAAGTTATCTGCGGCAGTATGTTCAGCGGAAAAACTGAGGAGCTCATCCGCCGTATTCACCGGGCGGAATATGCACGTCAGAAGATCCAGGTTTTTAAACCGAAGATAGACAACCGTTATGATGAAGAACATATTGTTTCTCATAACAAAACGAAAGCACCTTCCTTGAAAGTAGACAGGGGAAAGGATATTCTGGCTTTGCTGGACAAGGATACTGAGATCGTAGCTATTGATGAGATCCAGTTCTTTGAAGATGATATCATTGATATCTGCAATCAGCTTGCTGACCAGGGCAAAAGGGTCATTGTTGCAGGTCTTGATCAGGATTATACCGGAAAGCCCTTCGGCCCGATACCGCAGCTCCTTGCTGTAGCAGAATACATTACCAAACTCTCGGCTATCTGTGTGAAATGTGGTAACCCGGCGAATCGGACTCAACGTCTCACACACGATAAAGACAGGGTCATCGTCGGTGCCGGCAACATCTATGAAGCCCGATGCCGTAACTGCCACGAGGTCATGGAATAATGTTTGTTTTCAGGAATTTATTGATAACTATAATCCGCCTGCTTTATGCAGCTGCCAATATTTTTGAGATATTATTGATTATCAGAGCCGTTATGTCATGGTTTATGCCAAATCCGTATAACAGGTTTTATCAGATCCTGATTCAGATAACCGAACCTGTACTTTATCAGATTCGTCGATTTCTTCCCAGGATGAGTATAGATTTTTCTCCGATGATAGCAATTCTGATCATTGAGTTCATCATCAAAGGTTTTATTCTGATCAGCCTGGCTCAGTTAGTGGCTAATATGTAAAAGGTCCTGAGATGATAGAACAGTTGGACAAAGCCATCGCCTTTCTGAAAGCTAATCTGCCTGGTAAACCCAGATTCGCAGTGATTCTGGGAACTGGTCTTAATTCATTTGCCGAGCTTCTTGATAACAAGCTGGTCATACCCTATGAAAAGATTCCGGGATTTGTGGTTTCAACTGCTCCGGATCATGCCGGTAAACTCATCTATGGCAGTCTGGAACAGGAAAACATACTTGTCATGCAGGGAAGATTCCATTTTTATGAAGGTTATTCGATGGAAGAGATAACCTTTCCGATCAGAGTATTAAAGGATATTGGCATTGAATTCCTGTTTGTCACCAATGCCTCCGGAAGTCTGAATGAAGAGATGCAGCCCGGAACTCTGGTTCTGATCGAAGATCACTTGAATCTGATGGGTACGAATCCTTTAATCGGTCTTCATAACTCACGGCTGGGAAGTCGATTCCCCAGTATGAACAATGCCTACGACCAGGAATTGAGAAACCTGGCTGTAAAAATTGCTGAAAAACATAATATAAATTTGAAATCAGGGGTCTATGCAGGGTTAACAGGGCCAAGCCTGGAAACCCGTGCAGAATGCCTGATGTTGAAGGGATTGGGAGCAGATATCGTCGGGATGTCAACCGTCCCGGAAATAATCGTGGCTGTACAATGCGGTTTAAGAAATCTGGCTGTTTCAACTGTTACAAATATGAGTAATATCTTTCATTCTCAACCACATAGTCAGGCTGAAATCCAAAGAAATGCGAAATCAGTAATATCCCAGTTGAAAATTTTAATTTTAGAATTGATAAAAAGCATATAAAGGAAGTTCCTATGGCAACGAAAAGTCTTGACCATGATCAACTGAAGAAATATGAGCAAGTCCTTATTGAAGAGAAGAAGCAAACGGCAAAAATCATCGGTGATATCAATGATATCCAGAAACGTGGCGTGAAAGACAGTAATGGAGATCTTTCTTCCTATTCAGTACATCAGGCGGATATGGGTACTGATACTGATGAATCGGAGAAACGGGTTTATCTCCTCAACAAGGAAATCGAGAAATTAAAAAGCATTAATGAAGCTTTACGTCGAATTTACGATCATTCTTACGGGATTTGCGAGATCTGCGGAGAATATATACCTGAAAAAAGGCTCAGAATAGTACCTTTTGCCAGATTCTGTATTGAATGTAAGTCCAGAGAAGAGATGAAAAAAAGAAGAAAACCGTGAACAAATTATCCTATTGGTGGATATCTCTGATCATAGTTTTTCTGGATCAGTTCTCTAAAATATTGGTTCGCATGCAGATTGCACCCGGCGAGATTATCAGAGTTACTTCAAAATTTTTCTGGCTGACCCATGTTGAGAACGATGGAGCCGCATTCAGTCTCTCTCTTGGCAGCTCTTCTTTGAATCAGATAATATATCCGATCATAATCTTCCTGGCAATGATATTAATGGTTTACCTCAATATCAGATCCAAAACAAAAACCGAGAAATTCATCTATGCTTTAATTCTTGGTGGAGCATTGGGAAATTTTATTGACAGAATCTTACTCGGAAGAGTAACTGATTTTTTATGGTGCGATTTCCCTGATTTCATCATGGAAAGATGGCCAGTATTCAATATTGCCGATAGTGCAATAGTAATCGCGATAGTAATTATGTTTGTTAATGTTATTTTTCCGGCAAGAAAGTCTTTGGAGGACTGATGAGAATAAAAACTCTTTTCGTCATGATATGTCTGGTCTTGTTTACCATGATCCGGGCCGAAGAAGTATCGATTTATAATGTCCAACATCCTACCTCACCCTCTGTTGATTCGCCAGACAATGGCCTAACCGTCACAACTTCAGAGATCATTACTGATACTGGACTTGGTAGAGATACCGATCTATTCTTCTCGGAATATATCGAAGGCAGCAGCAATAATAAAGCTCTGGAAATTTATAATGGTACGGGAGCACAGGTTGATCTCGCTGATTACCGGATCGCTCAGTCAGTAAATGGTGCCGGATGGGCTTATTACCACGAATGGTCTTCTTCTACCATTCTCGCCGATGGAGACGTCTGGG
>JAFGMF010000186.1 GCA_016927675.1 Candidatus Cloacimonadota bacterium | reverse complement strand
TCAATCTTTGCAAGCCGATTTTCTACAATTATCAGGTCAGAGATGATAAGTTCAGATTCAATCAGGTTGTAGTCAGAAACTGGATCTGGAGCTCCAAGTGATTCATCAATGATCAGATCAGTGAAGTTTCTCAATACAATCGATAAGGCATCAGCAGTTTTAATAGCTGCCAGTGAAGATGCAGAAAAAATCTCCTTTCTGTCTTCAGAAGAAGATAAACCAGGGAAATCAAGAAATTCAACAAACGCGTAAATCTTTTTCTTTGGAAGAAATAGATCGGTTAAAAAATCAATTCTCTTGTCAATAACTTCGACAATTCCATGAACTGGTTCCTTTCTTTGGGCTGAATATGGAGAAATGTCAGAAGGAATATTGGTTAATGCACTAAAAATAGTGCTTTTCCCTGAATTATTGAGGCCGATGATACCTATTTTCATTTTTTTCCCAGACAATTTTGAATTATTTTGCGTACTTCCAGAGGAGAAAGAAATCGCCAACTCCCAACAGGTAAGTTAGCAAGTTTCAAATCACCAATCTGTAATCTTTTCAAATTAGTGACTTCTACTTTAAAACTTTCGAACATCCGGCGTATCTGTCGATTTCTACCTTCGAAAATTGTAATTCTGAATACCTGAATATCGTCAAGAGACTTTTTCAGATGAACAATCGCAGGTAAAGTCTTGCGCCCATCAAGAAGAACGCCCTGACGTAATTCTCTGATATTATCATCGGAAAGCTTTCCCTTGATCGTAACCCGGTATACTTTGGCAAGTTTGAAACGGGGATGAAGAATTAAATTGCACAGAAATCCATCATTAGTAATAAGGAGAAGCCCTTCTGAAAGATAATCTAAACGACCAACAGGAAAAAGATTAACCGGAAATTCTGGAAGAAGTTTAAAAACAGTTTTTCTCCCGAAATCATCTTTTTTAGTAACCAGGTAGTTACGCGGTTTATTTAACATGATATAGAAAAGATCCGTATCAGATTTAAGAAGTTTACCGTCCAAATACACTTTGTCCGTATCAGGATCAATATTTCTGGAAAGATCATTACAGGGTGAATTGTTGATCATGATACGATTAGATTTAATAAGTTGTTCAACATTTCTTCGTGAACCAAGGTTACACATAGCCAGAAACCGATTAATTCTTACCATGCCTCAAGACTCTCTTTGATAACTAAATCGAATAGATTTCTAAATATTTCCTGACGTGCTTCTTCTTCACTTTTAAACTCACTTTCGATTGCTGAAGTTGAATAGGTTTCAGAGAGGACAAAATTCTCTCTGGATAGAATCAGAGAATTTCTGGTAAGATCAGTAAAAGATACAGAGAATAGAATTTTTACCTCATATTCCTCAACATCTATATTACTGAACTTATAAATATCATTTGAGTAATCTATAATTTTTCCTTCAAGAAGGCAATCGGGAGATATACTGACTATTTTAAGTCTTCCATCCTGGATAAATGCAGAAGACAGATAAATAAAAAGATCTTCATCAAGGTTATAGATAACAGAATTATTTTCGAATGTGGCAATTGAGATTGTCTTGAGATGAGGATATCCGCTGGGATATACAGAATAACTGCAAGACATAAAAATGCTCATACTTAATAACATAATAAGATATATATAATATTTCATAAAGTGAGCAACAAGACATGATAAAATCTGTCAAGAATTACTTGTAATACTTGACAGATTTAGAACTGTAAACAAACAAAGTACTAAAATAAGGAGTGAAAAAAGATGGCAAAAAAGTATTTAACCTTAAAACAAGCATCAATATACTTGAAAGTGACTGACTCAGTCATCAAGGAAATGTTAAAATCAAAAGTATTCAACACAGTAAAAAAGGGTAACAGTATTCAAATAGATAAAGCTGAAGTAGACGAATGGATGGCTAATCTTAACGAAAGAGAAGTTGAGCAACTTGCCATGAAACGTTCGGTTTGCAGATTTTCTGATTATTTTAAAACACGTTATGTGCACATCGATTTTATGGCGGACAACAAATACGAAGCAATTGCCGAAATGTCAAAAAAAGCAAAGGAATTAAAAATCGTTAAAGATCAACGCTGGTTATATCAGGTAGTTGTTGCAAGAGAAGAACTAGTATCTACGGCTATCGGAAAAGGAGTAGCTCTTCTGCATCCGAGACATTTTCATCCATCAAAAGTAAAAGCACCGACAATCATCTTCGGCAGATCAAAAAAGGAAATAGAATTCGATGCAATGGATAATAAACCCGTTAGAATTTATTTTTTGTTATTGTTACATGACGACATGCAACACCTTTTCTCAATCTCATATATATCGAAACTACTCATGAACGAAGAAAACATAAAGTTGTTAACAAATGCAAAAAGCGGAGAAGAAATTAGTGAAATATTAACAAAAAATGTATTAAGTTAAAAATTAAATAATAGTTTCACGTGAAACAGAAAAATTCTATCTATTAGTTATCCATTTTAAGGTTTCAGCATATCTGTTGGCAGAATTCCATAATATATACCCATCCGAGTCAGTATCTTTTACAGCTTGCAATTGTGCAGATATGTATTCGGATTTGTAATTTACCCTCCAGTTATTTGCCTGAAGATAAGGAATTATCAGGCAGTTGTTGGTAATATTCGATTTTAATAATCCGATTGCCTGATAAACAAGATAATATGGCTCATTGTGGGCATCTTTTCGAAATCCGAAATTTTTATCAAAATGTGAAGAATAGATCATCGGGTGAATTGCATTAAGATATATAGAGATTTTTCTGATATCCTGACCAGTACTTTCGATATCAACTTTTCGCTGCCAGGACACAATTGCAAATACATCGGCAGTTAATCTGGTTCCGTGCTTTGAACAGATATCGTATGCTTCTTTAATAAATTGCTCGATAATATCACTGCGAGACCTTTTTATATATGTGCTGTCTTGAAGTGATTTTAATGAATCTTCTTTCTGAAAATGAAAAATTGCCTCACTTTGACTGCCCTGGGTCGGAAAGCGAATATAATCCATCTGTAATTCATCGATTCCGGATGATGCAATTTCTTCGATCAATGTCAAAAGGTGGTTTTGCACTTTCGGATTGGATGGATCCAACCAGGAAGGTTCTCCCTGCGGATATTCCTGCCAGGGATTTCCTGATTCAGTTTGCGGTCTTAACTCCGGATACTTCCCCGCCAAATAGCGATCATGAAACATCACAACTCTGGAAACGGCTTTCATATCTTGATCGTGAAGCGATTTTACCGTTTCATCTATGTTGATTATCGGAATGATATTTTCTGCTGTCAGGCTGTCTTTTTGACCCCTGGAAAAGAAGATGTCTCCGTGCATGTTTTTCAGGTCGAAAACGATGGTGTTGATACTGGCTGCTTTTGCCTGTCCGAGAAGCTCAGGAAAATTTTGAGAAGCTAGAGTATATGCCGTATAATATATTCCCCGGGTAAAATCGATTGTTTGCGACGGTAAAGGTCTGGTTTCGTTTAGACTATCAGGGATAACATTATCATCGATTTCAATTGAATTTACCGAGTCAGAACTGACCACAGATTTTATTGAGTCTAATACCTCTAGCCCTGGAAGTTCAGAGTTTAAAGAACTCTTTTTCTGACAACTGAGAAAAAAAGAAATCAGCAGAAAAAGAATAAGTGAAGATATTTTGCAGATAGATGTTTTTATATTAAGGTTCATATGATTATAACTCTTTTCACCGAAATCGACGATAAGTCTTGTTCCAATACTCTGCCTGAAGAGACAATGTGTTATGTCTGCCGGAGTAACAATTTGTCATTCTAGCGAAGACCATTGGAAGGATAATAAATCCTATCCGTGATCTTCCATAGTAGTCTGGTCTGATAATCGAAGCTTGAGCAAAGGATGAGGAGAGTGAAGCATAGATCATTTTCCCGGGTGTTTGTTTTAAACTTGAGTGTTTCATTATTTACATTAAAGAAGAAGGCCAGTAAAAATCTGCCTCATTAAAATTTCAGATTGAGTCTTGCGGTTGCTCTTTTTAAAGATGCTTCTGCTCTTCTGAAATCAGTATCAGATTGATCACCTTTAAGTCGCTGTTGAGCCCGTTGAAGAGAAGATTCTGCTCTGGAGAAGTTTATTTCCTTTTTTTCTTCAACAGTTTCTGACACAATTCTTACGTGATTGTTCTCAATTGTCAGAAAACCATCATGAATTGCATAATAACTTATTTGCTGACCTGTATAAACTTTCATGATACCGGGACGTAATTTTGTTATCAAGGGTGTATGGCCGGGAGAAATACCAAGATCGCCATCACATCCTGGCACAATTACATGATCTATCTCCTGGCTTATTTTTATCTTGTCCGGCAAGATAACTTCAAGCTTTAAATTATCCATTTTTTAGGATCTCTTTCATTTTTTTCTCGGCAGATTCAATATTTCCAACGTAGAGAAAAGATTGCTCCGGCCAATCATCACAGTCACCGTTGATAATAGTTTTAAAACTTTCAATGGTATCTTTGAGAGAAACATATTGTCCTGGAGTATTGGTAAATTCTTCGGCGACAAAGAATGGCTGAGAGAAGAATCTTTCTAGCTTTCGAGCTCGATTTACAGTGAGTTTATCTCCTTCGCTAAGTTCATCCATTCCGAGGATTGCAATGATGTCCTGCAGATCTTTATATTTCTGAATAATTCTCTGAGTTTCTCTTGCTATATGATAATGCTCATCCCCGATGATTTTTGGATCAAGAATACGGCTGGTTGAATTAAGTGGATCTACGGCAGGATAGATTCCCAGTTCTACGATTCTTCTGTCTAGAACTGTTGTTGCATCGAGATGTGAAAATGTTGTTGCCGGAGCGGGATCGGTGAGATCATCTGCGGGGACATAAATAGCTTGAACGGAAGTAATCGATCCATCTTTTGTGGATGTAATTCTTTCCTGAAGTTCGCCCATTTCCGTAGCCAGTGTAGGCTGATAACCTACTGCTGAAGGCATTCTGCCAAGAAGAGCAGATACTTCGGAACCTGCCTGTGTGAATCTGAAAATATTATCAATAAAAAGCAGAACATCTTTTTTGGAGACATCTCTAAAGTATTCTGCAACCGTTAAACCCGTCAAGCCAACTCTCAAGCGCGCTCCCGGTGGTTCGTTCATTTGTCCGAATATCAGAGCGGTTTTATCTAATACACCCGATTGCTTCATTTCCAGATATAGATCATTACCTTCTCTCGTTCTCTCCCCTACACCCGAAAACACGGAATAACCGCCATGTTCGATAGCAATGTTTCTGATCAATTCCTGAATCAGAACAGTTTTACCAACACCTGCACCGCCGAATAGACCTATTTTCCCACCTTTGGAATAAGGTTCTATCAGATCGACAACCTTGATTCCTGTTTCCAGAATTTCATCTTCGGTAGACAGATTTTCGAAGACGGGAGCCAGTCTATGGATAGGATATCTCTCATCTGCTTTGATTTTCCCTTTTTCATCGATTGGTTCTCCGACAACATTCAGAATCCTTCCCAGAACATTTTCACCAACCGGGACAGTGATTGGACTGCCGGTATCAATTACTTCGTAACCCCTTATTAATCCATCAGTTGAATCCATGGCAACAGTTCTTACAATGTTTTCACCAAGATGCATCTGGATTTCCAGGATCAGATCGGGCTGATCTTTTCTTACTATTTTCAAAGCGTTATGTATTGGCGGTAAATTTCCTTGCGGAAATTCTACATCTACTGTAGGACCGATTATCTGCAGGATCTTTCCTTTGGTCATTATCTCCCCTTAAAATCTAAGTTAAATTATTTATTAATCGCTTCAGCGCCGGAGGCTATTTCTATTATCTCTTTAGTTATTTTTGCCTGACGGGCTCGATTATAATATAATGTCAGATTATCTATCAATTCATGAGCATTTTCTGTGGCGGAATCCATTGCAGTCATTCTGGCACCCTGTTCTGCAGCTGATGATTCCAGCAGAATCCGCCAGATCTCAACATCTATGTATTTATGGGTAAGTTCATCGATAATTGTGTAAGGATCCGGTTCGTAAATGAAGTCCAGGAGATTTATCTCCAGATCCTCAGGAGGAGTGATCGGGAAAAGTTGCTTGATCACAACATTCTGTTGAATAGCTGATTTGAATTCATTATAGATGATGCTGATCTGACCATAGTTATTATCAAGGTACATACTGATAAGTTTATTGGCAATATCACGCGATGAGCTGAAGTCCATTTCATTAAAGAGATTGATGTGTTTATCGATAATTTGGATATCTCTTTTCTTCAAATAATCATAGCCTTTTTTTCCAATGCAGATTATATCAAGTTCGGGATTTTCGTTGAGATATTTTCCAGCCAGTTTTAAGATGTTATAATTGAAAGAACCGCATAAACCACGATCTGAAGTTACTATTACGAAAGCTTTCTGTTCCTGTTCGTTGTTTTCCAGTAAGGGATGAAGAGTATCTGAGTGTTTTATTTTGACAGTTTGGATCATTTGGTTGATATAATCGGCATAAGGTCTTGCTTTGATGATCCTGTTCTGTGCTTTTCTCAGGTTAGCGGCTGCAACCATTTTCATAGCATTAGTTATTTGTCTGGTGCTTTTTATACTTTCAATTCGATTCTTGATGTCTCTGATATTTGCCATTCAAGCCTTCATTAAAATTTCTTAATTATGTGCTCACATATCTGGCGCATGGTTATTTTGTCTTCTTCTGTCAGTTCGGATTTTTTTAGTGATTTCAGGAATTCTTTGTGTTCTGTATCAAGACTCGAAAAAAGTTCTTCTTCAACTTTTTTAACATCTTTAAGATCGATTTTGTCGAGATAACCTTCATTAGCCATGAATATGATCATGATCTGTTTTTCTATTGATAAAGGATCATATTGCGGTTGCTTGAGAATTTCGATCAACCTCTCCCCTCTTCTTAGCTGATGCTGAGTAGTCTTATCAAGATCAGAACCGAATTTGGAAAAAGCTTCTAGTTCAGTATATTGAGCCAAATCCAACCTCAATTGACCGATAACAGAGCGCATGGCTTTAATCTGGGCACTTCCGCCAACCCGGGAAACCGAAAGCCCGGCATTAATTGCCGGTCTGATGCCGGAATAAAATAATCTGCTTCCTAAATAGATCTGTCCGTCTGTGATTGATATCACATTTGTTGGAATATAAGCGGTAATATCATCAGCCTGAGTTTCAATGATCGGTAGAGCCGTAAGAGAACCGCCTTTCAGCTCATCATTTAATTTTGCTGCTCTTTCGAGTAATCTCGAATGAAGATAAAAAACATCGCCCGGGAAAGCTTCCCGTCCCGGTGGCCGCCTTAGCAGCAGAGATAATTCCCGGTAAGCAACAGCATGCTTGGAAAGATCATCAAAAATGATCAGAGCATGCATGCCATTATCTCTAAAATATTCTCCCATGGTTGCACCGGCATAAGGAGCAAGATATTGCAGAGAAGCTGATTCAGAAGCAGTTGCTGAAACTACGATCGTATATTCCATTGCTCCCTTTTCTTCCAGGATTTTTACGAGCTTGGCAACCGAAGATTTTTTCTGAGCTATTGCTACATAAATACAATAGACATCGGTATCTTTCTGATTTATAATTGTATCAATAGCGATAGCCGTTTTTCCTGTTTGTCGGTCTCCGATGATCAGTTCACGTTGACCGCGACCGATCGGAATCATGGAATCGATAGCCTTGATTCCTGTTTGCAATGGTTCCTTCACAGGCTGTCTCTGAATAATTCCCAGAGCTTTTCTCTCAACAGGCATATATTGCTCTGCCTGAATCTTGCCTTTTCCGTCAATTGGTAGACCCAGAGAATCAACAACCCGACCAAGAAGATTTTTGCCGACTGGAACCTGCAGGATTTTCTTGGTTCTTTTAACAATATCGCCTTCTTTGATCTTTCTTGTTTCCCCGAAAATGATTGACCCAACATTATCCTCTTCCAGATTTAAAGCCAATCCCATAACTTTTCCAGGAAATTCAAGCATTTCTCCGGCCATAACATTGTTCAAACCATAAACTCTGGCAATTCCGTCACCAATCTGAACAACTCTTCCCGTTTCTTCAATATCAATAGAAAATTTAAAATCGTCAATTTTCTCTTTTAAAATTGCACTTATTTCATCCGGTTGGATTTTCATACATCCCTCATAGATTGTTTTATGATATTTGCCAATGTGCCATCAATGGTCAGATTCTCAGTTTCTGCTTTGAATCCGCCTATAAGTTCTGGTTCAATAATAATTACAAAAGATATTTCCTTTTCAAAGATCTTCATCAGGTAATCCTTAATTGAGGATATACTCTCTTCAGACTGTTGACGAGCGAGTTTGAGCGTGACTTTTATTCTGTTTTGCTCTTCCAGTACCGTTTTTTCCAATTCAGATAGTATCTCGCTCAATAAGGAAAATTTGTGCTTTCGAAGAAGAATAAGAAACAGTTGTTTCCAGTGTAGTTGCTTTTTCAAACCAGAAAGAATTACAGAAATGAGTTCACTTTTGTCTGTAAAAGGAAACAGAAAGGAATCAAAAAGCTTTATCTGATCAGAGATATTCATTAAAATCAGATTCAGATAATCCAGATCCTGTAAAAGATGTTGATATTCTGTTTCGGGAACATTACCTAGAAGTGCACGAGAATATCGGACTGCAAGCTGTTTATTTATCAACTTTTCTTCTGCTCCTTGATCAGATTTTCAATAAAAACCTTGTCCTTGCTATCAGAGATCTTTTCGGATACTAATTTATTTGTAAGACTCATAACCATATCAGCCAGTTGTGATTTAATCTCTTCAACGGCAACTTCTTGCTCGTGCTTCAATTGCTGTTCAGTATCTTTAAGGATTTTTTTCTCCTGGTTTTTTGCCGTTTTAATGATGTTTCGCGCTTCTTCTTCTGCATCCTTTCTTGCTTTGGATTTCAATTTTCGGATATTGTCTGCAGATTGTTTAATCTCTTCTTCTTTTTTATGTACCAGTTCTGATGCTTCTTCCTTGGATTTCTCGGCATCTGCAAGATCATTTTTGATCTTTTCTCGCCGTTCTTCCAGGAATTTGTTGATAGGTTTATACAGCATCTTGTTAAGAATCACAAGAAGAAGGATGAAATTAAGAATAACAATAACAAAAGCATAATTTATACTAATCATATTGGAGTTCCTGTCGATATAACGAAGATATACCTCTTTTCGGGAAACATCAGATCTTTACGGCAAAAATAAGCAGCAAAGCGATAACAAGTGAATAGATACCGGTAGATTCTGACACAGCTTGACCAACAAGCATTGTTCTGGTAATAAGGCTTGCATTTTCTGGAGAACGGGCAATACCTTCACAGGCTTTACCGGCAACAAAACCTTCTCCCAGTCCGGGACCCAAAGCACCCATGCCCATACAAAGACCAGCTCCCAGAAGCGCTGATGCTTTGATAATTCCTTGTGCTAAAGTCAATTCCATTTTTCCTCCATTATTTAATTATTTTACAGCAAAGATTAATAAAAATGCGATAACCAGAGAATAGATTGCCGTAGATTCTGAAACGGCTGCACCAAGAAACATGGTTCTCATTATCTTTGATTTTTCATTAGGATATCTACCCATCATATCGCTGGCTTTGCCAGCTACAAAACCAATCCCGGTGCCAGGACCTAAAGTTCCGAAACCAATTGCTAATCCAGCTCCGATAAAAGCCAGAGATTTAATTATTATTCTACCAGTTACGATGTTATCGGGTTGATTCGGAACGGAATACATTAACAGAAAAGCAACGACCAAAGCGAAAATCGCAGATGTCTGAGCCAAGGCTTGTCCGATCAGCATATTCCCCATAATCGAGTTACCGTACTTCGGCATTCTGGCAATAGATTTGCACGCCTGAGAGCCAGCATAACCTGCTCCCAGGGAAGGACCTACGGAGCCCAATCCCATAGCGAGCCCGGCAGCTATATATGCTGCTGCTTTGAACCAGCCACCAGCAGCATCATAAGGGATGCCATAAATAAGCAACATGGAAATTACCAGTGCGAAAATACCCGCAGTCTGCGCCGCTGCCTGCCCGATCAGCATAGTCCGGAATATCTGTTCCTGTGCTTTCGGCTGTTTTACTACTCCGAAGGATCCTTCTCCGGCGATTATCCCAGAACCGATACCGGTAGTAACAGCACCGATACCAACACAGATACCGGCACCAAGATAAGCTGAAATTTTTGCAAGTTCTGAACCCCAGATCATCTATTCTACTCCCCTATCTCTACACCGATATAAGTCAATGCCAGCATGGTGAAAACAAATGCCTGAATTGTTCCCACAAAAATACCAAAGAATAAGGACAATCCAACTGGGAAAACAACAAAACTGACAAGGGATGAAACGACAAGAATTATGATTGCTCCTCCGAGGATGTTACCGAAAAGACGGAAAGAAATGGAAACAACTTTGGAAATTTCTCCGACAATATCCAACAGGAACAGCGGATTTTTAACGGGATTTATATAGTTCTGGATATGATGCCAGGCTCCCTTGAATTTAATCGCTGACACATGGACGATAACAACAGACAGAAAGCCTAAACCGAGTGGAACATTAAGATTTCGTGTCGGTTCCATAAATCCCGGAATAGGAATCAATCCAATCATATTGCAAATCCAGAGAAACAGAAACAACGTCACAATATAGGGTGTATAATAAACTTTATCCTTGCCGAGAGTTTCTACCACGAATTCTTCTAAAGAACCATAAATAATTTCAAAGAGAATCTGTGGTTTCCCGGGTTTGAAAGTAAGGAATCTTCTGATCAGAATGACTATTATCATTATCAAAATATCTACTATCAGAAGCATCCGCAGTAGCTGGAAAGTGCCTACAGGTGTTGAGTCGAAAGGCATTCTGTCAAAAAAATCGTATAACTTGCTGCTTCCCCAAAGGGTTGGCTTCTCGCCATGATGAGCATAATATTCGTCTATCTGAAATTCTTCGCTGATTTTGTCCTGAAGGTTGAATTCAGAGTCTATATGCCTGATGACAAATTTTTTATCACTGAAACCGATTTCCAATTTTCTGCTGAAATTTCCGGAAAGATATACCAGGGCTATTTCTATAACAAAAAAGATTAGACATATTTTTAAAATGGGGTTTTTCTTTTTTGCCATTTCATCCTCTGAAATATCTATTATCCTTAAACCGAGTTATTAATTCGTGTAAATAAATAACTATCTGAGCTGAAAGCAATCCCAAACCGAAAGAAAAAATATTCGGTTTAACAATGCCGATCAGTAAGACAGAATAAACCAAAAGGAACACAAAACGTAGATAAGTTCCCTTTAGAGATAATTCTTTAGCTTTTGCCGGGAACAGATCCAGGCATTTTTTTATATTCTGTGCCAGCCACCAGAAGTTTAAAGCACTTGCCAGCGAGCCAAGAATCCATCCCAGGCTTTCCCGGAAAATTATCGGCAATGTCAAAATTGCCGGGATGTTTGTCAAGCAAATAATGACTACGATTCTAGTTACGTATTTATCAGAACTCATAAATTTCAATAAAATTAATCTTTAACACCATTAAATATCTTTTAACTGTTTTTTCAGAAGTCTATATGTTGCCGCAAAACCCGTTATCACGCCTAATACTATCCCGGTAATGGTCAGGATTCCGTTGGCTGAAAATTTGCGATCCAGCAACAGAAATGGAATAAACCAGATTAAAAGGCAGATAATTACGGTAAAACCTAATTGCGAAATCAGACCCAGATACTTTATTATCTCTCTATTTTGTTTGTTCTGATTTATCTGATTTATTATCTGTTACCTCTTTTTTGGGAAAAAAAGTCTGTTGCTTTGAAGAGTTCATTTTTTTTCCCATAGTACTGTTTCCATTGAAAAGGGCTCCGGCTGTGATTTTGATAACTTTTGCAATGAGATCACCCTCCAGATTAGCCGTTTTATCTAGCTCCAGGGCTTCTTCAACGGTTACATTACCAATTACCTTACCGGCGATCATGCATTCCTGAGCTTTGATGTTAGCGGTAGCAACACCCGTTGCCCCAATGGTAACAAAACCATTGGAAACAAGTTCACCATCAATTTCACCATCAACTCGCACACCGCCTTCAACTTTGAGTGTTCCAGTGATTTTAGTTCCCTTACCGATAACTGTTGCCAGTTCAACATTCCTGTTTCTTGTCATTTGATTCCCTCTCTTTTTTATAAAAAAATCAGACAGTTAAAATTTTATAAATTTCTCCGGATTCATTTTCTCGCCATTTTCACAAATTTCAAAATGTAGATGAGCTGCGGTACTGTTACCCGTATCTCCCACTAAACCTATAGCTTCGCCCTTTTTCAGGAAATCTTTTGTTGAAAGCAGCACTTTTGCGAGGTGAGCGTAACGTGATTTAAATCCGTTAAGATGATCGATCTCGATAACGAGACCAAAGTATTTATCTTCATAAACAGAAGTTACGATACCTGCTGCGGTGGAGATAACTTCTGTGCCAAGGGGTGCGGCAAAATCGATTCCCTGGTGTTTTTGCGAATAACGCTGGCTGATCGGAAAGTTTCCTTTGATTGGTACCAGATCAGGATAAAAAAGTTGGTTGATCTGAAAATTACTCAGTTCAACTTTAGTTTCCGGTTGTTGTTGATTTGGATCAGGGTCGGTTTTACTCTGTTGTTCTTTTATGTATGAATCAAGCAGTTCGGTCAATTTGTCTTCTTTTGAGAATAAAGGTTCTTCAAATGATGGCTTTTGCAGTTCTGCAGTAAGTTTCTCAATATATTTGCCTGAAGCCTTAATCTCTTGACTTTGTTGATCGATTTTAAAATGCAGATTTCTATTTTCCAGATACAATAAAAAAGTAATTATCAAAAAGAGAAATAAAAGGAAGAGCAGTAATTTATTCATGTTTTTCACTTTCGAGTTCTTTTATCAGGGCATAGAACTCCCTGCGATTGCTGTAATAAATTGAAATTTTCCCTTTTTGATTCTTTTCTGATATTTTTATTTTTGTTTTAAATCTCTCCATCAATCTGTATTCATAATCGGAAAATACATCTGGAGATGTTTTAAAAGATTCAGTTTTGGAGCTTGGTTTAAAGCCGTGTTGCTTGATTTTTCGTGCTTCAATTTCGGCTTTTCTTACCGAAAATTCTTCTTTAATGATCTGTTTGGCGAAATCTTCCTGATAGTTTTCATCAATTTGAAGAATAGCTCTGGCATGCCCCGGGGATAGTTTCCCTTCCAAGATCAATAACTGGATCGGCTCAGTCAATTTCAGAAGTCGGATAAAATTCGATATTGTAGCTCTGTCTTTACCTACGATATCGGAGATTTGGGAATGGGTAAGTTCAAATTCATCATGAAGCTGCTGATATGCTTTGGCTTCTTCGATGGCATTGAGATCTTCTCTTTGAACATTCTCTATTATTGCAAATTGAAGCTGCTCTTTTGGGGAAACGCTGCGGATAATGACAGGTATTTCGTAGAAACCTGCCAGTTTTGAGGCTTCAAATCTGCGTTCACCTGCTATGATCTCGTATTGGGTATCATCTCTTTTGGTTACAATTATCGGTTGGATAATTCCATTTTCCTTCAGAGAATTGGCTAATTCCTGAAGTTTTTCCTGATCAAAGCGTTTTCTCGGCTGAAAACGGTTTGGGATGATGTGTTCAATTTTAATAGTAGTTATCCCGGTTGTTTTGTCTATTGACTCGGGTCCGGTTCTGATCAGTGCTTCTAATCCTCTTCCTAATCGTGTCATCTTTCTATCACTTCCTTAGCAAAATCCAGGTAATTCTTTGATCCCATTGATTTGATATCGTAATGAAAAATGGATTTACCAAAACTGGGAGATTCGGTTATTTTTACGTTTCGATGGATAATTGTCTCAAAGACTTTCTCCTGGAAGTATCTTCTTACTTCTTTTGCTACCTGTGTTGCCAGATTAAGTCTCTTATCGTACATTGTCAGCAGTACTCCCATAATATTCAGATTGGGATTAAGGCTTTTCTTTATCAGACGGATGGTTGTCAGCAATTGACTTACACCTTCCAGAGCGTAATATTCACACTGGATCGGAATGATGACATCTGTACAAGCTGTGAGTGCATTTACCGTTAGCAGACCAAGGGATGGCGGACAGTCGATCAGCAAGTATTCATATTCATTTTTGATTGGTTCGAGAGCCTGCTTTAATTTTGATTCTCTGGAATATTCCTTGACCAGTTCAATCTCTGC
>JAFGMF010000185.1 GCA_016927675.1 Candidatus Cloacimonadota bacterium | reverse complement strand
ATGGTAGGAGAGTTGAACAGTGAACAGAGAAAACAGTTGAACATCGTCAAACAAAGTTCCCGTCATCTGCTTGATCTGATCAACGATATTCTTGATATCTCCAAGATCGAAGCCGGTAGAGTGGAACTTAATCCTGAAAGCTTTCTGCTGGAAGAAGTAACCACCGAAGTCACCAATATCATGCGACCCAAGGCGGATGAAAAAAATCTGCAGCTGATCAATAATCCTTCAGATGAGATTATCGTACAGACTGATCGCAGACGTTTGAAGCAGGTCATCCTGAACCTGGTGAGCAATGCCATCAAATTCACCAACAGCGGAACAATAGTGATTACTACAGATCAGGCAACCGCTGATACCGTGGAAATATCCGTCGAAGACAGTGGAATAGGAATCAGTAAAAATGACCTGTTCAAGCTGTTCGAACCATTTCAGCAGGTTGACAACAGTTTAACAAAGAAACAGGAAGGTACCGGACTGGGTCTGCATCTTTCCCATAGACTGATGGAATTACTCGGTGGAAGAATTGAGGTAAACAGCACGGTTAATAAGGGCTCTGTTTTCACTGTCATCTTACCGATCAAACGGGAGAATAATAATGAGTGATATCTTAGTAATAGAAGATAATGAAGCAAACCTTTACTTGATCCGTTATATTCTGGAAAAGAACGGTCATGAAGTTATTGTCGCGAGGAACGGACTTACCGGAGTAGAGATAGCTTTGTCAGAACAGCCGGATCTTGTTGTGATGGATGTTCAACTGCCAGACATCAATGGTCTTGAGGCTACCCGCAGGATCAGGTCAGACCGTCGGGGTAATAATCTGACCATTGTTGCTCTAACATCGTACGCCATGACAGGTGACAGAGAGAAAGCGCTGGCAGCAGGTTGTACCGGATACATGGAAAAGCCGATAAATCCGGAGAGTTTTATGAAAGAAATCGGAAGATTTATCGAATAATTTATATGAGGAAAGCAGTCTTAGGGTAAATATCGGACTGAGGGAGTTTTAATCACATGAAAATATTGATTTTAGATGACAATAAAGATGCGCGCTATCTGCTGCAATCCTTGCTGCAGAACGCAGGTTATCCTGTTTTAGAGGCAGCCAACGGAAAATCAGCTTTGGAATTACTGGCAGAAGAAGAAGTTGATCTGATCATCAGTGACATTCTGATGCCGGTGATGGACGGATTTCAATTCTGCCGGATCGTGAAAAAAGACATTCAGTTAAGAAAAATCCCCTTCGTTTTTTACACTGCAACTTATTTAACAGAAAAAGACAAGCAATTTGCTCTCAGCCTGGGAGCCGATAAATATTTAAAAAAACCCATGGAACCTGAGAATTTATTACAAACTGTCGATGAATTGATGGCTTGTTATAAAAAAGGAGAATATCACCCGCAACAGCCCGATCTCAGATCTGAGGAAGAGGTATTTAAACAGTATAATGAACGTCTGATTAAAAAGCTGGAGGATAAGGTATTAGAACTGGAAAGCGAGATAAGAAAACGTAGAAAAACAGAAGAAGATTTACAGAAAGCAATTCAGGAGAAGGAATTGTTACTTCTGGAATTATATCATCGCACCAAAAACAACATGCAGGTGATCATTTCCATGCTACACATGAGAAGCAATCTCATCGACAAAGAAAATCGCCTGGAAATAATCAAGGATATTGAAAACAAGATCAGAACAATGGCTCTGGTTCATCAGAAGCTCTATGAATCCAAAGATCTGTCTCAGGTAAATCTGAAGAATTATTTTACCGGTCTGGTCGATCTACTCATCCAATGCTATTTCTCGGATGAACAGTCACATGAGATCAAACTTGAGCTAGAAGATATCAATGTACTGATTGATGTAGCAATTCCTTTTGGACTGATCCTCAACGAATTACTCACCAATGCGATCAAGCATGCCTTCCCTGATAACAGGAAGGGTGTGATAGAGATTAAACTTACAGAAAATGAAGACAAGCAGCTCATCCTGGAAGTTAATGACAATGGAATAGGAGTAGAGCCAGATTTTATTACGAATTCGTTAAAAAATCATGGTTTGAATACGGCTCACGGGCTGATAATTCACCAACTAAGAGGGCAACTTGATTTCCGGGTAGATAATGGATTGCAGATGAAAGTTACAATTGAACATGAACATTATGCGAAAAGAGTCTGAGTCTGAATTTGAATAAAACCATTCTACTCGTGGAAGATGAGGCAGTTACTGCATATCAGCTGCATCAGGATTTGCTAAGTTGCGGTTTCGATCTCTGTGAGCTGGTTTCCACAGGTAAAGACGCCATCAAAAAATTACCAGTCACAACAACATTTTATCGTTATTCTTGATCTCCAACTGTAAGGTAAATCAAGAGGTCCTGATCTTGCAGAACATATTGTAGATTCCGGCAATCAAGTGATGTTGATTTTCAAGACGGGATAATCAATGCTGAAATTATTGATAAAGCCCGTTCTTATGTTCTACAGGCAATCATGAAAAAACCTGTAATCTTCGAAGAGCTGATCGAGATCATCACACCTGTTGTTTCGGAAGAGGATCAAGGTTAACAGAAATTAGCAGGTTTTACCGATAATTTTTATCCGGACGACGAAAAATGCACCCGATTAATCTGACTAATCCCCAGGAACAAAGTACAATAAGAAAAGCCAGACAGTAAACCCCGATCAACATTTTCGGTGGAGCTGTCACTAACTGGATCAAGTAAGGGGCACTCTGGAATTTATTCCATTTTTGATAATATTCGAACAGGATTTCCGAGTTGGTAGTCTGATAAAGATCCAGCAACTGGGATGTATGGATCTGATGATATTTTCCGCCTGCGGGATTTTTACGGATATCGTAATAACTGTGTCCGTGACGATCGTATTCGGGGATCATCTGCTCGACAGCCTTCAAACCGTTGCGAAACAGTTTGAGCGCTGGTTCGGAATTTGTATATTGATAATATTCTCGGAGTCCGAGCAGAGTATACATCATCCCGTTTAAAACCATACTGCTGTCGGCTGCCGGATCAACATATTCTTCATACCACCAGGAATCATGCTCCCATTTCAGAGTAAATCCGCCATGATCAACTTCCCGGAAAAGAGAATTGACCAGACTATCGGCAAATGATAGGAATCTGTTCTCAGCAGATAATTCATGCGCTCTGATCATAACCTGAAGAGCCTGCCCCTGAGCCATGGCAGACTGCCAGGGCGGGTTCATCTGATAGAGAGGAAATGGGAAATGATGTGGAAAGATTATCAGGCTGTCTGTGCGTACACCCTCATCGATAAGCCATTCCACGCAGTTCATGAAACTGTGATAAGCATCGGCATCGCCGGATATATAGTTGTCGTAATGCTTGAGAGCAGTCCGACAGACGGCTACGGGCACTATCTGAAGACCGATATCAATTCCCATGATCATGCCGTAATCTACGATCGGGATCCCATTGTTAGATATGATAAATTCGTTGATGATCTCCACCTGAAAGATCTTACTTTTAAAATACCGGATCATTTTTTCGAAGTGAGAATAGCTAATTTCAACAAGCATAATGGTGATAACAGCGATCAGAAGAGTTCGTATGCAATGCAGTCTGATCTTTTTCCAGAACCTTCCCGGTTCATTGCGATATCTTTTCCCGGTGAACATAAAAAAAATTACCTGCTAAAAAATATTTATTGTCAGGATTTGATCAGTCATCAGCTGTCTGCGCACCCCAGATAAAACTGATTTCATTTCCAGATGGATTTCTATCCCTGCTGATATCAATTCTGACACCCCTGCCCCATTGCTGATTTTCGTGCCAGATAAAAACTGAGCATGCATCCCGTTTTTGGTTTTTCATATCCTTCTGATATGTGTGCTATCCTGTAATCTGATCTGCCATTTCAGTCCATTTTCAGATCTGTATTTAACCTGCCCCTTGAGTTGAGATTCGATCAGAGTTATCACAATGTTAAGTCCCATGGGCGATTCTTTTCTCAGATCCATATCAGCTGGAATCCCAATTCCGTTATCTTCGACTCTGATATTGATGAAGTTCTGTTCATCAAGGTGCAGGCCGATAAAGATTTCACCTTTTAGCTGCTCCGGGAAAGCGTGTTTAAAGATGTTTGAAATAAGTTCATTCAAAATCAAGCCAAGGGGTATTGCCGTATCCATAGTGATCAGGATATTTTCGAGATCCAGTCGAAAGGTAACTTTCTCAGCTGCCAGAGTAAAACTATCTGCCAACAACTCAGCCAGATCTTCGATATAGTCTTTCAGATCAATCTCAGAAAGGTCTCTGGACTGGTACAGCTTTTTATGTACCAGACTCATCGTCTGGATCTTGAGGTTGACATCCCTGAATATCTCTTTGATCTCATCGCTGCTGTGTCTTGCTTTAAGCCTTAACATCGAGGAAATGATCTGCATATTATTTTTCGTTCGATGATACAATTCCTTGATCAGAACTTCTTTTACTCTGAGGTTCTGTTTGATCTGATCCAGTGCATTTTTTCTGTTAACAGCATGAGCAAGTTCGTCTGAAATAAAACTAAGAATTTCGATATCATTTTCTGAATATTGCTTATCAGGATCATAACTCTGAACGGCAATAACCCCGATGGTTTTATTGTCGGCTTTTAACGGAACGCCTATCCAGAATTCTGCTGGTGTTCCGGTGAGATCGATTATTTTCTTTTGCGCCAATTCCTGCTGAACTTTCCGCGGGGCATACAGGGGCATGCCTGTTTTGATAACATATTCAGTAAGTCCTTTTCCGAACTGTCTGCTGAGTTGAAGATTATTACTCTGTCTGATATTTTCATCTTCGTAATAAACAAAGGATATCATGTTACTTTCTTCTTCAAAAATCGCTACATAGAAATTGGTTGTATCGATGATAATGCTGAGAAAATCTCTGATCTTGCTGCACAGCTCCGGGATGTCATTGGTAACAAGTGAAGCTTTCGAGATTTTATAGAGTACTCTTTGTATTTCCTGAGCTTTTTTCCGTTCGGTAATATCCTGCTGAGTTGCAGCTATCCAGATGATTTCACCTTGATCATCATAGATTGGGAAAACTCTGCTTTCCACATGATAATGTTCTCCATTCTTGCGTCTGCAGATTATCTCATGCTTCCATTCTCCCTGCGTTCTCACAGAATTGCGAATTATCCCGGCAGTTGAAGTAACGTCTTTGGTCACGATCAGTTCTGCAGGATCAGATCGGAGAAGCTCATTAGGAGTATAACCGCTCATCTTTTCAAAGGCAGGATTAACGTAAGTGATCAGCCCTTCGGGATTGGTGAGAACAATACCATCGCTGCTGTTACGAATTATCTCTGAAAGCTGATGGTTTAACTGCTCAGATTTTTTTCTGGTGATAGCAGAAGCGATCTGATATGAAATAAATTCGAGCAGCTTTAAGTCCTTTTTATCATAAGCTCCGGCATCATCATAACTCTGCAGAGCCATTATTCCAATAATTCGATTATCATTTTTCAGGGGAATACCAACCCAGACTTCGGGCATACTGCCATCAACATGAATCTGTTTAGTTCTGATCAGGTCATTTATTGTAGCAGTATCTGCCCAGAGTGATTTCCCTGTCCGGATCACATACTCAGATAATCCGGTGGATAGTTTTCTGGGAACCGGATCCGGCTGGATATCTTTATCATCATGGTAATAAGGAAAAGTTATCATATCTTCAACTTCATTGATCAGGGCCAGATAGAAATTCCTATTTTCGATGATCATACCAAGATAATGATGAATCAGGCAATAAAGCTCATCAAGATTTTTGGTTGTATTAACCGCCTGAGCAATGTTATACAGCAGCATCTGGATCAAATCAGCCTGTTTACGATCTGTGATATCAGATATGATCCCCTGCAGCAAAACAGGATTTCCCCGATCATCACAGATATTGTGAACCTGCTCATGAACCCAGCGGATTTGACCGCTCCTGGTTATGATCCTGTATTCACGTTCAAGCGAATATTCGGGTATCTTTTTCAATTTGGTATCGTTTATTTTCAGGAATTCCGGGAGATCCTCCGGATGGATGAGTGTATCAAGTTCAAATTTATCTGAGATAAGCTCTTCGGTTGAATAACCGGTAATCTTATTGACCTCTCCCTGTAGAAACAAAACCTTGTAATCCATTTTGATTTGAAAAGCTATCCCCTGAAAATTCTGAAAAAAGGTGCGATATATCTGCTCATTTTCCATTGCAATATCTTTCATATTGTAATACCCGCCCATTATCAAAATCTATCGCTACCGGCAAATAAAACTATCAACGCTGTCCTGAACCCACTGTTCTATAATGCCTTAATTTTGCCATGATTTTCTTGATCGGTTGCTTTTTTTGTCAATGGTTTTAAAATGTGAGTTATCGTTGATCAGGAATAATATCTCCCAGCAGGTGAAATATTAAGCTTACTGATTTGCATGGATAGGCACTGAGGAGAATAGTTGAATTGACCTTGTAATCAGGAGAGAGAATTTGAAATTTGGAATTATGAATTTGAAATGTGAAATTTGAAATTTGAAATTGTCAGATTATTAACTTAAATTCTTTAAAAAAACACTATATTACTTCGCGTCTTCGCGCTCTTAGTTGTCAAAAACAAACCCTAAACTACGGTTATTCATCAGGGCAGGGATTAACTTCAATCGTTGCGATTCTAGTTTCGACTTAATTCTGGGTCGCGTTCTCGAGTCACACTCGCTTCGCTCGCTGCGACTTGAATTCCTGGTTCATTCTGAGTAGCGTCCTCGAGTCACACTCGCTTCGCTCGCTGCGACTTGAATTCCTGGTTCATTCTGGGTAGCGTTCTCGAGTCACACTCGCTTCGCTCGCTGCGACTTGAATTCCTGGTTCATCCTGGGTAGCGTTCTCGAGTCACACTCGCTTCGATCGCTGCGACTTGAATTCCTGGTTCATTCAGGATAGCGTTCTCGAGTCACACTCGCTTGGCTCGCTGCGACTCAAGTCCGCTCTCACTTCCGCCAGAGGCGGCAGTCCTTAACTTAAGCTACGCTTTAAGTCAATTCCTGCCAATT